>JBGPLJ010000179.1:0-7399 GCA_041486385.1 Steroidobacteraceae bacterium | reverse complement strand
GCCGGCAGATCGATGACACGCATCTCGCCGCTGCGAGTATCGAACATGCCGACCTGGTTCGAGAAAGAGAGCGTGAACCAGAGCCGCCCCAATCGATCGAACCGGTCCGTGTGGGGGTACAGCGAATTTCCGCCGATCTCATGACCGACGAAGGTGCGCAGCTTCGGATCGAATTCGCCGATCTGCCCGCTGATCGCGTCGGTGGTGTAGAAATGTCCGTTCGGACCTTCCTGCAAGCTATGCGGACCGCGCGCTACCGTCAGGCCGAGCGGCGTATTGTTGCCCGTCATCTTGAAGAATTTTCCGCCTTGCGGAATGCCGCCCCGCGGTATGTCGTAGGTCTCGGTGGTGTTGGCGACCGGATCGGTGATGAAGATCCGATCGGTGCCTTGATCCACCGTGTAGAACTTGCCGTCCGCCGGATGCAACTCGACGTCGTGGGCGATGACACCACGGGGAAGTTTCCACTCAATGATCCGCGCCGGCAGCGTTTCGGGGTCGACGACATGCTTCTGCCGCGCAAGCGTCACCGGTTTTCCGTTAAACGTCGTTTCGAGCTTGCCGGCATATCGATCGATCCAGGCTTTGTCGGTGACGCCGTAGTTACCGAGCATCCGTGTCGCGATTTGCTCCCATAGCTCGTGTGGCCGCGGCGCCCGCGTAAATGCATTGCCGATCTGATGGCAGGTCAGGCAGTCCACCTGAAACCACGTCTTGTCACTTGCCTTGTCGAATTTGATACGCGCGAAATGCGCGCTCGCGCTCAGGCTCTCGGAAATCTCGCTCTCGTTGGTCAGCGGCCTCAACTTGAAGTCCTGACGCATCCTGGCTGCATCTGTGAGTTCCAGCTCGACAGTCGCATCGGCAAAGTATGGACTGCGGGCCCGCAGGTGCGACTTGCCCTTCTGCAGCGTATGCAGCACGAAGCGGCCGTCCGCGCCCGCGTACACCGATTCGACGAAGAGCCCATCGCTCTGCGTGAGCGTGACGAGCGCCCCCGTAAGAGCGCGGCCGTTTGCTGCCCTGACGATGCCGGTGAGGTCCGCCGCGATTGCGGCGCAGGTGAAGAGCAGCAAGGCGCTCGCGACATGCGCTGCTTGCCAGACTTTCTGTTGGAGTCGATTCACAGTAAACCTTCGGCTTTCAGCCACTGATAGCTGTCCGCAAGGCATTCACCCAGCGGCCGTGGACGATAGTTCAATTCGCGCTCGGCCTTGTCGGTCACTACGCGGTTCTCACCACAAAGGATCTCCGCCATCTCGGGCGTCATCTCGGGCTCGCCGCCCGTGATGACCGCAACCAGTTGAGCGATGCGTGCCATTCCCTTGAATAGAAGGCGCGGTGCCACCGGCGCACGCAGTTCCGTACCGAGCAATTTCGCCATCTCCCGAAATATCTGCGCCAAGGGTGCCCATGCGCCGCCCAGGATGTAGTTCTCGCCGCTGCGCCCACGTTCGGCGGCAGCGATATGCGCGCGCGCGACTTCGGTCACGTGATTGACCGGCACCGCGCCGGGTGGAAGCATTTTCATCTTGCCGTCCCGAATCGCCCTGAATACCGCCCCCCAGACGCTTGTGTCGTAAGGACCAAATACGGCGCAGGGATTCATGATCACCGCGAACAAACCTTCCCCGACCGCGCGTCGCACTTCCTCTTCGGACAGCCACTTGCTGCGCTCGTAATTGATCCAGGAACCCGCCGCATTGCTGCGCGTCTCCTCCGAAACCGGCAACTTCTGCCGGCCATAGGCCGCTGCCGTCGAGGTGAGCACAAACCGTTTCGCGCCCCGCTTGCACGCGGCGTTCAACAGATTGCGCGTGCCGATGACATTCGTAGCCGTCTGATCTGAGTCATGTCGTGACCAGGAACTCGTGTCCGCCGCGACATGAAAAACCGCATCCACGTTGTCCGGTACCGCCTGCTCCAGCGATGCGGGCTCGCGCAGATCGCCCACAACGAGTCGAACTGGAAAGCGGCGCAGGTACTTCAGCTCCGATCCGACGCGGTGCAGGCAGGTCACAGTCCACCCCTGCTGGGTCAATTCGCTGACCAAGTTGACGCCAACGAACCCGCTGCCACCGGTCAGGAATGCCGTTTTCACTCATTGCCTCGCAATCGAACCGGCAAGCTAGCACTGCCCTTGGCAGCGGTTCTTGAAGGAAATTCAGTTTCGCGGTTTATTTGCCCCGCTCGATCTGCGCCCGGCGATGTGTGCTCTAATTTTGAGCGACAGGCGAAGGCGCCGCCGCCATCGCAAACAGAGAATTTTGTTCAAGACACAGGGGGCGAGGTTGGCGCCATCATGCTCGTCTTGGATTGGGCTTCGTTCGAGGATCCTATGCACGGCAGGAAAGAGAAAACAGTGTCGACGCAGACTGGACTTTCCGACTGGGTGCCGGCGGCCGGTGGTCCGTCTCAGCCGCGGCGGTTGCGCGGCCAGATGCTCAAGGAAGGCGAGGATGGCCTGTTCACACAGTCCTGGTTCGTCGTGTGCCAGTCCTCGGAGCTCAAGCAAGGCGAAGTGCTTGGCCGCGGATTTCTCGATGGCAAGGTCGCTGTCTATCGCGGTGCCAATGGCAAGGCGCAGGTGCTGAGCTCTTACTGCCCGCACCTCGGCGCGGATGTGTCCTATGGTTTCGTTCAAGGCAACAACCTGCAATGTCCGTTTCACTTCTGGGAATACGATCAAAGCGGCAAATGCGTGAAGACCGGTATCGGCGACAAGCCGCTCGCGAAAGCCCGCCTCTTTCGATTTCCGACGGTCGAACGCTGGGGTCTTGTCTGGGCCTTCAATGGCGAGAAGGCGCTTTGGGAATTGCCGAACCTGCCGTTTCCGGACGACGAGCTCTACATCACGACGATCGAAGTGAAGCCGTTTCCAGCCGATCCCTGGGTCGGCTGCTGCAACACGCTCGACATGCACCATTTTCTTGTCCTGCACAAACTCAAAATGCGTCAGGGCGAAGTCGCGGACAAGGACATCCGCTGGTCACAGCATTCCGTCACCTATGATCTGAAGGCGTACCACTGGGGCGATGTGCCGGTCGACTATCGCTTCGGAATCTTCGGCACCACGCTCTTCTATCAGGAGACGATGCTGGGCGACAGATGGTTCACCGCGCTTGCCGCGATGGGCATGCCGAAGCCCGGGTTCTCGCAGGTGTTCGGCATCTTTGCCACGCACAAGGGCAAGGACATGGAGGAGTCCATGAAGGTCAATCACTTCAGCATGACGCTCGAGAAGGAATTCTACGAGCAGGACAACCGGGCGCTCTCCGGCATCCATTTCCGTGAAGGGCTGCTGTTGAAGCGGGACCGCACGCTGTCGAAGTTTCTCGATCATTTGAAGCGTCAACCGCGAGCCCATCCATCGCGAGCTGCCATTCGCTGACCTTGCGTTCCTCTACACTGGAGAGATCCCGACATGAAGAAAGCCGCGAAGCAAGTCACTCCGATCAAGGCCGCCTTCAAGCGCACGCGCGGCAAGCCGGTGCCGTTCGAGGGGGAAAACGGCGTGTTCACGGAGTCCTGGTTCCCGATCTGTCCCTCCTATGAGTTGAAAAAGGGTCAGGTGATCGGCCGGCCGTTCCTCGACGGGCGCATCGTCGCTTTTCGCGGCGCGGACGGTATCGCGCAGGTGCTGAGCGCCTATTGCCCGCACATGGGTGCGGATCTCGCCGTCGGCGAGGTATGCGGCAATTTCGTGCGTTGCGCGTTCCACAAGTGGGAGTACGACGGTGAGGGCATGTGCCGCAAAACCGGAATCGGAGATCCGGCGCCGAAGAATGCCCGCCTCTTCAAGTTTCCGTGCGTGGAGAAATTTGGCCTGGTGTGGGCCTTCAATGGACTCGAACCCTGGTGGGAACTGCCGGAATTTCCGATCGCGGAAAAGGATCTTGCCATTGACGTGCGGTATGACGTGCCACCGCTCCCGGTGGATCCCTGGATTGTCTGCGCCAATACGCCCGACTGGCAGCACATCAAGATCGTTCATCATGTCGATTTCGACACGTCGGATATGTACAAGCGCATCAAGTTCACCGAGCACTCCATGCAGTACAGCTTCAAAGGCCGCATGAGCATGGACAACAACGAGGAGGTGAACTACAACGTCGGCATCTTCGGCACCAGCATGTTTCACCTGCACGGCACGCGCAACGGCGTGTGGTTTGCGGTGCTGACGGCATTCGGTCTCCTGCGCCCGGGATTGACACAGAACTATTTCGTCAACTGCGTGAAGAAAGGCGACGGCTCACCCGAGAGCGAAGCGCAGATCAAGTTCCTGCACAACTTTCTCTTTCAGATGGGGCGGCGCATGGTGGCCGAGGACCGGCCCATCCTTCACAATCTCAAGTACGCACCGGGCGCAATGACGAAGTCGGACCAGGCGCTCGCACGGTTTCTCGATCTCATTCGCGCATTCCCGCGCTCGCACCATTCCGCCGATTTCATCAACTAAGGCGACAAAAGCAGGAAACCAGACCATGGCGAAGAACAGTCAGACGCAGTTTTTCAACGAACCGGTGGAGCGACAACTCGGTTTTTCCGCGATGGTGCACAGTGGCAACACGCTGTACCTCTCGGGCCTCGTCTCCGTTGATGAAAAGCTGAACGTTGTTGGCGTCGGCGACATGGCCGCCCAGATCAACCGAATCTACGATCAGATGGAACAGATTCTGGCGATGAGTCAGGCGACGCTGGCAAACGTCGTGAACGAGATGATGTACACGACGAACATGCAGGCCCTGATTCAGGCGAACAGTGTGCGTGTCGCCCGCTATGCGCGTTGCGCCCCACCGGCGGCCACCGGCGTGCAGGTCTCGGCGCTGTTCTTTCCAGACGCCTTGCTCGAGATTCAGGCGACGGCCGTGCTCGACTAGTCAACGAGCCTCGACGAACCTGCGCAGGTGCGCCATGACCTCACGGTTGTGGTCGAGCCAGTAGCTGCGCGCGTCGGCTTCGCTCGATTCCACCGCAACGAAGCTGCACTGAAAACTGAGCACGCAGGCATCGGCTCCGCACGGCTGAACCCGCGCTTCTCCCCGGTACACGGCGTATGGCAGCGGACCGGCATCGAGCACGCGGTAGCGCATGCAGCGCTCGTCGTTGTCGACGGATTCGATTCTTTCCCGGACGACGCCCCCGGTGCGCAACGTCGTCACGAAGGTCGCGCCGGTGGCGGGCCCGGCCCCCATGTCGACCTCGACCTTCGCCGCGTATGTGTCCAGCAACAACTTGACCATGTCCGGCCCGGTGAGTGTGCCCCAGACCTTGTCCGCCGATGCCGCGAAGCGCATTGCCAGTTCTACGTTGACCATGGCCGGATCCGACTATTTCCCCATGAGGGACGCGACGCTACCACCCGGTGAATCGTACTTCTTGAAGGAATTTCAGTTTTTGCCCGCGGTCGGGGATCTGTTGCGGGAACGGACGGCTGGTAGGGTCGCGGCCTCAAGGAGGCGTATATGCCCCGTCACGTACACCATGATCCAATGTTTCGCTGCCGCCGCCACTCAGACGAGGTTATTCTGCTATCCGTCCGATGGTACATCTCGTACCGGTTAAGCCTTCGGGACCTGACCGAGATGCTCGACGAGCGGGGGCTCAAGGTCTACCCATCGACGATTTGGCGCTGGGTCCAGCGATTCGTTCCCGAATTCGCCGGGCGCTGTGGCTGCTGCGTCGTGAAGCCCTGTTCTAGCCTCAGGTCGAGGTCCGCACCAACCGCTATCTGAACAACATCGTCGAGCAGGACCGCCGAGCCATCAAGCGACGATGCTCGGCCATGCACGGCTACAAGTTCGTGCCGGCAGCGACCGTGACGATCGCAGGCATCGAGCTGGCTCAACGCGTACGCAAGAATCAGTTTCGGCTAGGCCGTGCGCGCGGTCGTCGCGGGCACTCGATGCTGACCGCCTGGAATCGGGCGATCTTCGCAACGTGATGCGGCAACAGATTCCTACCCCTTGATCGTGTATCCGCCATCGACCACGAGCGTCGCACCGGTGACGAACGAAGCCGCATCGCTTGCAAGGAAGTGGATGGCGGCGGCGATTTCTGCGGGCTCCGCGACACGGCCGAGCAGGGCGTAGCCCTGCGTCCGGCGCCGCAGCTCCGCTTCGCTCATGCCGCGCGCGGCGGCGGCGCGAATGTGGTGGTCAGTCATGGTGGCGCCCGGGGCTACCGCGTTCACTCGCACGCCGTCGCGGCCATGATCCACTGCGAGGCTGCGCATGATGCCGATGACGCCGGTCTTCGTCATATCGTAGAGCGCCATGCCGGCGGGCGCGAGCACCGCGTTGATCGATGACACCAGCACGATCCGGCCGTCGTGCTGCGCGATCATCGCGGGCAGCACCGCGCGGCAGGAATTCACGATTCCCTTCAGATTCACCGCGATCAGCCGTTCCCAATCCTCCTCGGTCGCATCGAGCAGGCGGCCGGGCGTCTGCAGTCCCGCATTGCCAATCAGTGCATCGATGCGACCCCAGCGCGCAAGAGCCGCATCGGTGACCGCCTGACAGGCTGTCGCGTCGGCGACATCGCAGCCAATGCCAATGACTTCGCTCCCGTGCCGGCCTTGCGCCTCGCGTGCGGCCGTTGCCGCAGCCTCGGCGTCGACATCGGCCGCGATCACGCGATAACCGTGCCGCGCGAATACCTCGACGCATGCCTTGCCGATGCCGGCGCCACCACCGGTTACGATGCAAACATGTGCGTCCGTCCTCATGCTGACTTTGCCCGCGGTACATAGTCGATCAGGCAAACGCCACCATGCTTTTGCATGCTGCGCTCGTCGTATTGATGCAGCTCGATGAAGACGCCGTTCGGGTCCCGGGATGTGACCATCCAGGTATGGTCCTCGCCCAGGCGCTTTTCGCTCGCCGTGAACCCGGCCGCGATGAGCTTGCCGCGCAGTGCCTCGATGTCATCGGACTCAATCGCGAAATGCCGGACCGCGCCCTCCGCGCGGACACTTTCGACCCGGATGACTTCGAGAAAGGTCTGATCGTCGAACCTGAGGTAAAACCCGATGAGGAGTCCCGCCAGATTGCGGAACTCGAACTGACGCCGCAGCCCCAGGCACCCGTAGTAGCGTTCGGTCGCTTCGAGGTCGGCCGATTCGATGCAGACATGGGCAAGCTTGATCATGGTGGATCCCTACTCGAATTGTGTCCAGTCGAAGAGCACGCCGATGGCCTCCTCGCGGCGATTTGAGGCAAGTGCATAGGCCTCTTCGCACGCGGCGGGCGAAAACTCATGCGTGATGAGGCCGTCGAGCGGGAAGGCGCCGTCCCGCACAAGCTTGAAGAACAGGGCATCGACACGCCGCTGGGTCCAGCCGTCGCGGTCATGGTGGTCGTGCGTGGCGATGACCGTCAGCCCCTTGGTCATCATG
>JBGPLJ010000178.1:0-7533 GCA_041486385.1 Steroidobacteraceae bacterium | reverse complement strand
GCAGCATCACCGAATGCTGCTCGACGGACAGAACGAGGCCGGCACGCATGAGGAGGTAGACCTCTGACGCCGGCACTTGCCACGGTTGCTCGGCGCGAAAGTCGTAAAGCTCACGCACCAGCCGCCGGTTCTCGTTGTACACCTCGATCGAATTGCGCAGCTCCTCGTCGGTGATCGGCCGGCCGCGCAGCTTGCCGAGATCGTGGCGCAGCTCCGCCAGCTCATTGACGTAGAAGTTGCCGCCGATCTCGTCGCGGTAGGTTTGGGGTACGTCGAAATAGCGGGTGTAGACATGCGGGAACATCAGCTTCCACATGCCCGAAAGATTGCGGATCACATCGCAGATCGACGGGAACAGCATGCCGTCGACGAAATCAAGTCGCCCCGAGACGCCGAGCTCGACAGTCGAGCGCGGAATGCGGCAGATGTAGCTTTGATAGTAGGCATCGCCGTGTATCACCTCGAGCTGATCGCCGCCGCCGACGATGCCGAGCGGCAGCATGCCTGCGGCGTGGATAATCTCGCGCGGCACGTAGATCGGCATGTAGCCGACGACTTTGCGCTCCGGGTCAACAGCCTTCCACTCGCGCGCGGCGACGAAGTTGAGATCCTCGAACAATTGCGTGGCGTGAGCGATGATTTCGGTGGTAGTTGGCATGATTAGCAATGCTCCCATTGCGCCGGCCTCTTCGCGAGGAACGCCTCAAGACCTTCGACCGCGTCCCGCGTGGCCATCAATTCGTTGAGATACAGATGCTCGACCGCTGCGAGCTTGGTCTTCACTCGGGCGACATAGTCGAGCCGCGCCGCCCGCACGGCATGGCGCAGCGACTGTGCGCTCTTCGGTTTCAGGTACTCATCGAAATAGGCGAGCGCCGCCCGTCCGGGCTCTGCCGCCGCCTCCTTCGCAATCCCCAGCGCCGCCGCCTCGGTCCCGGTAACACCGCGGCCCGACACGAGCAAGTCGAACGCGCGCTGCGGACCGATGAGTTCGGGCAGCAGGCAGGACGCGGCCGGAGCGAACACGCCGAGCTGCATTTCCGGCTGGGCGAGATTAGCGTCAGGAGCAACGAATAGGAGATGGCCGGCCAGTGCCAGCTCCAGTCCGCCGCCGAGGCACTGGCCATGCACGGCGACCAGTATCGGCACCGGAGACTCGATCATGCGCAGAATCAGAGCGTGCAGGCTGGCGAGCATGGCAGCACAGCGCTCCGGCAGGTGCTCCGCAACGGCAGCGCCGAAGCTGAAATGCGGGCCATCGGCGTCGAGCAGCACGGCGCTAAGGCGCGTATTGCCGCCATGCTCGGCAAGCGCCGCGCTAAGCGCCGCAATCATCACCGCGTCGATCAGGTTTGCCTTCGGCGTGCTCAGGCGAAGCCTCAGGAGACGTCCGTCCGCATCGAACCAGACTTTGAGCGGCGTGCTCATGTGCGCGTCGCTCCGGGCATGATGCCGGCCGTGAGTTCGTCGGACCACGGCGTGTTGGCGGCGAGTGCGCGTCGCAAGGCGATGAAGTCGATTTCGCGACCTGTTTTCTTCGTTCCCGAATTGAAGGCGCGGAAGCCTGCACGCGCCTCAGTCATCATGTTCAAAGCGAGCCAGGCGCGAGAGTTCTCCTTGTTGCGGTTCCATGCGTCGAGCTTCGGCTTGCGCAGCTCCTCGACGGTCTTTGTGGTGCAATCTGGGAAGGTATAGAGGAGCTTCGTGCAGAGCGCCTCGACCTTCTCGTCAAGTGCGGACAGATCTACCGTCCCGCGCTTGAACAGCTCTTGCGCCGCACGCAGCGCATCGCCGGTCTTCGGCTTGCCGAACACGATGCGCCCGTATTCATCGACCACCCGCGCCGTCTCGACCAGCGGGTTCGCGACGAACTTGCCCTCGACCTTCAGCGCCGGAACGATGTCAGTGATCATGCCGACGAAGTACGCCTCATGCGCAGAGAACGGTTCGCACAGCACGCACGCGGCCATCGCGCGCTCGGTGCCGATGATGACGGGGAGGAAGTCCGTTGCACCGCCGATCGGCGCAGAGCCATGCTTGGGTCCGGCTTGGCCGAAACGCGCAAGATCCTGCGCCAGCGTGAAATCGCAGGCCATGCCGATCTCCTGCCCGCCGCCGATTCGCATTCCGTTGGCGCGACAAATGACCGGCTTGTCGCAGGTGAGGATGGCCGAGACCATGTCGTTGAAGAGGCGCATGTAACCGCGGTATTCCTGCGGATTACCGGCATAGTATTCGGCGTATTCCTTGACGTTACCGCCGCTGCAGAAGGCCTTGTCGCCGCTGCCCGTAAAGACGACGGCAACCACGTCGCGTGCCGCGCTCGCGGCGCGCATGGCGAGGATCACGCCCTTCACCATGTCGGTTGTGTAGGAATTGAATTCCGTCGGGTTGTCGAGAATGACCCAGGCGTTGTAGAGGCCCGTGACCGGCTTGCCGGCGGCGTCCAGCACCGGCCGTTTCTCGTAGCGCACGCCGTTGCTGACGCTTGCGCGCACCGCATCGGCGACGAGGTCGTGGTCTTTGGCGGAATGATCGACAGGGGTGGTAATTTCTGCGGACATGGGCGTTGCCTTCATGAGGTCGGAACGAGCACGGCGCGGCGCGTAAGTGCGCCGTGATGGGCCGCTGCGAACATGCGATTGATCTCATCGAGTGGATGCTTCTCGACGAACGGGCCGAGTTTGATGCGGCCTTTCAGGACCAGATCGAGAGCCTGCGGATAGAGGTCCGGCGGGCAACCCCAGTTACCAAGCGCGCGCGCGTGGTAGGCCATGAGGTTCGAGAGGCGCACCTCGACTTTGTCCATGGTGAAGCCGACCACGCCAAGCGTCGCTCCACGATTGAGCAGACTAAAAGCCGTTTCCTGCCCCGCGCGCGTGCCCGAGCATTCGAAGATGAACCACTCGGATTTCTCCCTGAGGCTCTGCTCTCGAGCGAACGCCTGGATGGCGCCCCGCAGCTCGCGTGCCCCGATTCGGCGCGCGTTGAGTGTCAGCGCCGCGGGCTCCCCGGCGAGCGCACTCAGCTTCTCATCGCTCACATCGATCGCCACAATGGTGGCGCCGAACGCGCGTGCAATTT
This sequence comes from Steroidobacteraceae bacterium, assembly GCA_041486385.1. Classification (GTDB taxonomy): domain Bacteria; phylum Pseudomonadota; class Gammaproteobacteria; order Steroidobacterales; family Steroidobacteraceae; genus JBGPLJ01. The sequence goes on along the minus strand of JBGPLJ010000178.1, from coordinate 4,449 downwards.
GCGCGCAGTAGCCGCCGACCCCGCCAACACCATTCACGATGACGAGATCACCGGGCCCCACTCCGGCTTGCGTCACGGCCTGATAAGGTGTCGTGACTGCATCGGCGACGACGGCGACGTCGGCTACCTCAAGACCGGCTTTGGCAAGCTCGCCTGTGTCGACACGGCAAAGCCCGCGCGCCGGCACGACTACGTGGGTTGCGAAGCCCCCGTGTATGTCGTTTCCCGGCATCTTCTGATTCGCACAGATCGTGGACTTCCCGCGCCGGCAAACCGAGCAGGTGCCGCACGGGATGACCGCCGGGACTATTACTGTTGCGCCGATCCAGGATTCCGCGCCCGATCCGACCGCAGTCACGCGACCGCTGATTTCATGGCCGAGGCAAAGCGGCAGCGGATGATTCGTGGACACGCCGCCGTAGTAGTAGCCGAGATCCGTGTGGCAGACCCCGCAGCCGGCTACCTGCACGACAACCTCGCCGGGTCCCGCCGCCGGGGCGAATTCGACCGCCACGAGCGGTGCTCCCGGACTCGTCATTTCCCAACGGATTGCCTTCGATGACATCGGCGATCGCCCCGCCTTCGGCTTCCCTGAGTTACCTGCTCGGACCCTTGTCTCCGTATGGCTCGGTCGCCATTGACAGGGCCGCTACCGGAGATTAAGGTATTTAAGTACCAGAATACGTGTCTAGAGTCAACTTCGACCGTCGATGCGGGCATAAGCCGCACCAAGCAACGAAGGGGCAGTCATGGCGGAAGCTTCCAGTGTCTCGGTAGCGTTTGTCGGCAGCGGTGGCGCCGGAGTCCTCACCACCGGGGCCATGCTTCTAGAAGCGGCGTGCACGGCCGGATGGAACGGGCTTCTCACCCGGTCGGTCGGGCCGCAGATACGCGGCGGTGAAGCGGCGGCGCTGGTGCGTCTTGCAGCGCATCCTCTCGAGTGCCACACCGACCATTTCGATCTGGTGATCGCCGTCGACTGGCTCAATGCTCACCGGTTCGCGGCGGAGCTTCCGCTCAACTCGCGCAGTCTCGTCCTCAGCGATCCGCTCGGCGGTGCGGTGCCGGACTTCGTCACGGCCGCGGGTGCCCGGGTCATTGAAATTCCGTTGAAGCAGATGTCCAAGGCGTCACCCGAGTGGCGCGCCAACATGATCGCGCTCGGGGCGGCGGCAAGACTTCTGCGCATGCCCGACGACGCCTTGCCGGCATCAATCGCGAAGCGCTTCGGCGCCAAGGGCGCCGCGATCGTCAACGCCAACGTCAGTGCCGTGGAGGCCGGAGCGAAAGCCGTTGAGGCGCAGCCATTTGAGCCGCGACTGCCTGCGCCGCGTGCGCACACCAGCAAACGCTGGCTGATCACGGGCAACGAGGCCGCTGCGCTCGGCGCCTTGCGTGGTGGCGTGCGGTTCGTCGCTGCGTATCCGATCACGCCGGCGTCCGAAATTCTCGAATGGCTTGCGCCCAATCTCGGCAAAGTCGGCGGCGTTCTCGTCCAAGCGGAGGACGAACTCGCATCGATCAATATGATCATCGGCGGTTCCTATGGTGGCACACCTGCATTGACCGCCACGTCAGGACCCGGTTTGTCATTGATGATCGAGGCGATCGGGTTGGCCACCGCAGCGGAAATACCCATCGTCGTCATCGATGTGATGCGTGGCGGACCGTCGACCGGCATTCCGACGAAGTCCGAGCAAAGCGATCTCAACATCGCCGTCTATGGACTACATGGTGATGCGCCCCACATTGTCGTCGCCCCGCAATCGGTCACGGACTGTCTATTCACGACCCAGTGGGCCACGTACCTCGCCGAGGCACTGCAGGCGCCAGCTCTGGTCTTATCGGACCAGTTCCTAGGGCAGACGCTGGCAGCAATCGAGCGGCCGGCTGACATCGCGTTCGTCGGCGAGCGCCTGAAAGCAGTCGAATTCGTCACGCCCTACAAGCGCTACGCACTCGGCGGCACAGGCGTTTCGCCCATGGCCATTCCAGGAACGCGCGGCGGCCAGTACACGGCGGACGGCCTGACCCATACGGAACGTGGCGTTCCCACAAGCACGGTCGCCGACCATCGAGCGCAGCTCGACAAGCGCAGAGATAAGCTTGATCAGTTCAACTACGGCGCTCACTGGGCAACCATCCAGGGCGCAGGCGATGTCGCGGTGTTAACTTGGGGCTCGCTCACCGGCGCGGCACGCGAAGCGATTGCGATCGCCCGCGCCGATGGGCTCGAAGTCAAGCTCATTGCTCCGCGCCTGCTGTCCCCGCCGCGACCCAAGGAGATGGCCGCTGCGCTTGCGAACGTAAAGCGGCTGCTCGTGGTCGAGCAGACTCACAGCGCGCAATTCTACCGCTATCTCAAGGCGCACTATGAGTTGCCGGCCAACACCGGGGTACTGCACCGAGCCGGACCCTTGCCAATCCTGCCGAGCGAAATTCACCGGGTACTGATGACGGGAGATGCTGCATGAACGCCGAATCTCAACACGTTTGCAAACCAGGTGACTACAAATCCGATACCACGCCGATCTGGTGTCCGGGCTGCGGTGATTATCACGTGCTCCTGTCCCTCACCCGCGCCCTCGCCGAGTTGGGGTTGCCCCCGGAACGCATCGCCGTGGTGTCCGGCATCGGTTGCTCATCCCGCATCCCGGCCTATACGAACTGCTACGGATTTCACGGTGTGCACGGCCGTGCGCTGCCGGTAGCCGCCGGGCTCAAGGTCGCCCGCCCCGATCTAACTGTGGTGGTCGCCAGCGGTGACGGCGATGGCTATTCGATCGGCGGCAATCACTTTCTGCACGCCTGCCGCCGCAACATCGACCTCACCTACATCGTGATGGACAATCACATCTACGGCATGACCAAGGGACAGCCGTCGCCGACCACCGAGCCCGACTTCGACACCGCACTGTCGCCTGGTGGAACCGGGTTGCGGACCTTCAACCCTCTGGTGATCGCGCTCGCCTCGGGCGCCAACCTGGTGGCGCGCGCCTTTTCCGGCAACATCAACGAAACGGTCAGCATCATCGTCGAGGCAATCCGCCATCCGGGATTTTCATTCGTCGAGGTGCTAAGTCCGTGCGTGACCTTCCGGCCGGATCAGAAGGCTTGGAAGAATCGCGTCCATGCAGCGCCAGTCGGTGCAACCGACGATCCGGGGCGAGCGGCTCGCAGACTGATGACGGATGACGGCTTTAATCTCGGCGTGCTGTATCGAGGCGACCGGCGGCCATATCAGCCGCGTGTTGGCGGGACAACCGGCGATCTCACCGAACTCGAGAAGGAGTTTGAAATATGACCGATCAATCCGACACGCCACCGGTCAGTTCCCTGATCGATTTGTTCTCAATTGCGTACCAGATCGAGCTGGACGCCGTCGAGCGTTACACCATGCTCGCCGCGCAGATGGATCGGCACAACAATGCGGAGCTCGCCGCTGTCTTCCGCGATCTGGCCCGCGCCGAGGGTATCCACGGGGCCGAGATCCGCCGGCTGGCGGGCGACATGGACATCGCGAGTCATGCGCGCAAGGTTGCCAAGTGGAAGGTGACCGATAGTCCGGAGGCGGCTGACTTAAGTGGTGCGCACTACCTGATGACGCGTTCGGACGCCCTGCAGATGGCACTCGCCGCAGAGGAGCGCGCACTCGCCTATTTCAAGCACGTATACGACACTGTCAGCGATCCGCAAATCAAAGAGCAGGTCAAGAAGTTCGTCGAGGAAGAGGGCGAGCACGTCGATCTGTGCCATCGACTGCTATCGAAGTATCCGCCGGCAACCCCAAGCGCCGCAGCTGATGATCTCGATCCGCCGAACTCTCAAGAATAGCGGCGATTCCCAACAATAGATCGCTTCGCTTCTTAAGGCGAGTGCGCCCGGCAGGGCGTACAAAGAAAAAGCCCCTGGCGCTTATCGCACCAGGGGCTCCTTCAGATCAAAAGCCTGGCAGTGACCTACTCTTGCATGGCTTGCGGCCACACTATCATCGGCGCAGAGCGTTTTCACTTCCGAGTTCGGAAAGGGATCGGGTGGTTCCCGCCCGCTATATCCGCCAGGCAAACTTTTGAGCGATCGATTCAAGGACTAACCCGAGACCTCGGATCCACCACCCCAATTCGGAAAATTTGTTCAGACGTTTGTCGCACTCACTAGGCATCGCATCATCAGCACACCCAGTCTACTTGGGTGTTATATGGTCAAGCCTCACGGGCAATTAGTACCGGTTAGCTGAGCGCATTGCTGCGCGTACACACCCGGCCTATCAACGTCGTAGTCTTCGACGGCCCTTTAGGGGAATCAAGTTCCCAGGGAGATCTAGTCTTGGGGGGGGCTTCCCGCTTAGATGCTTTCAGCGGTTATCCCGTCCGTACATAGCTACCCGGCAGTGCCACTGGCGTGACAACCGGAACACCAGAGGTACGTCCACTCCGGTCCTCTCGTACT
>JBGPLJ010000177.1:0-7558 GCA_041486385.1 Steroidobacteraceae bacterium | reverse complement strand
TTTGACACCAATGACCAGAGGTCGCCGGAATTTCGATCACTCAATCCCTACGGCAAGATCCCTGCCATCCTCGATCCGAATGGGCCGGGCGGTAAACCACTTCCGTTATTCGAATCCGGCGCGATTCTGATTTATCTGGCAGACAAGGCGGGTCAATTCATACCTAAGGACCTGCCTGGCCGCTATGAGACGATCCAGTGGCTGATGTTCCAGATGGCTGGCGTGGGTCCCATGTTTGGCCAAGTCGGATTCTTCAACAAGTTCGCAGGCAAGGATTTCGAAGACAAGCGCCCACGCAATCGCTACGTCGCGGAGGCGAAGCGACTGCTCGGCGTCATCAACGAGCGGCTCACGAATCGCACGTGGATGATGGGCGATGACTACACCATCGCCGACATGGCCATCTTTCCGTGGGTCCGTAACCTGATCGGCTACTACGAAGCGGCCGATCTCGTCGGCATTGCCGACTATTCAAATGTCACGCGGGTGCTTCAGGGGTTTCTTGCGCGGCCGGCAGTCGCAAGAGGCATTGAAATCCCGAAGAGGGTTTAGTGCGGCCAAGGCGTCCGCGCGCCGCAGGAGGATTCCATGTTGAGAACAATACGTTCGATACTCGGGAGCGCCTTCATCGTTGCGGTTGGGTGTTTGTGGTCGAGCTCGAATGCGGCGGCTGCGGTCGTAAGGCCCGCGCCTGCGCCGCGATCCATCGATGAACTGAAACCCACCGCAGTAATCCACGTTGGCAAGACAGCCGACTGGGTTGCGATCACGTCGGATGCTGTCTGGGTCGGCAGCACCGGCCCCAACGCCGTTCACAGGATCGATCCTAAGACCAACAAAGCTGTCGCGACCGTCGAGGTTCCCGGCGAGCCGTGTGCAGGTCTCGCGACGGGCTTCGGCAGCCTTTGGGTTCCGCTTTGCAGTCAACCTTCGACGCTCGCGAAGGTGAACCTCGCGTCCAATCAACTGATCGCCGTGTACCAAGTCGGCCCGGCTGCTGCGGAAGGCGGGGTCACGACGAGTCCGGACAGCGTTTGGCTTGCCATAGACAAGAAGGGCTCGATCGCGCGCATCGATCCCGACAACGGCACGATTCGCCAGACGATCCGAATTGCGCCTGGCTCGTACAATCCTTTCTATAACGACGGCCAAGTCTGGGTGACGCGCGCCGAGGGCGCCGAAGTAACGGCCATTGAGGCCGCGAGAGGCGTGGCACTGAATGCCGCGCGGACGCACCGGAACCCGCGCTTCCTGACAGGAAGTCCCGGCGCAATCTGGACGCTGAATCAAAGCGACGGCTCAGTGACGCGCATCGACACGCACACGAGGCGGGCCACCAAGACAATCAACCTGCGTGTACCCGGTCACGGTGGCGACATCGCTTTCGGCGGTGGGATGGCTTGGGTGACGATGATGAAGACTCCACTCTCCGTCATCGACGTGGCTTCCGCAGAACTGCTCTGCCAATGGAAAGGACCTGGCGGGGACTCGCTGGGAATCGGCCACGGCTCGATCTGGTTGACGGACTATCATGCGGGCACGATCTCGCGGATCGAGATGCAGGATGCCCTGAATCGCTGCGTTCCTGCGTCACACGCACGTACGGCCAGCCATTCCTGAAGATGGGGAGAATACGCACGATGGATCGCAGGTCATCAATCAAGTTGATTGGCGGCATGGTCGCTGCTGCTGCATTCGGCGGCAGCAGCGTTGGCGCGGCTGGGGTCCGCAGAAACCCTCGACCCAACATTATTCTGGTGGTCGTTGATGACCTCAGATGGGACGAATTCGGAGCAGGCGGGCACCCCTATCTCAAGACGCCGAATATTGACCGGATTGCCAGAGAAGGAACGTCGTTCACGCGCGCCTTTCACGCGACACCACTGTGCTCACCCAACCGCGCCTGTCTGCTGACCGGCCAGTACACTGCCCGACACGGCATCTATAACAATGAAGACAGAAGCCTCCTAAGCCACCTCCTGCCGACATTTCCGCAGGAGCTGCAGCGATCTGGTTACACGACGGGGCTCGTCGGCAAATGGCACATGGGAAACGACCCGACGCCGCGCCCGGGATTCGACTACTGGGTCAGTTTTCCCGGGCAGGGAAAAATCATCGATCCGGAATTATTTGAGAACGGCCGGTTGCAGAAAGTCTCCGGCTATGTGACAGATCTGCTCACCGATCGCGCGCTAGGCTTCATCCGTGGACAGCGCGACACAAAGCGTCCGTATTTTCTCTATCTCGCCCACAAGGCAGTGCATCCGGATGCGATCCAGCGCAACGATGGATCTATGGATACGACCTATGGCGCGCGCTACATCGCCGCCGAACGCTATCGCGGCCGTTATCAGAACGAAATCTTTCCGCGCTCGAAGATAGCCAAGTCGGCCATACAGGGTGCGTTGGGCAGCGTAATGGTGCAGCGATTCCTCGAGCGCAAACAAACGGATGCGACTGTTCTGGAATTTGGAGCCATGCTGGAACCAGGCATGAGCGAGCAGAGCATTCGCGACAGGGCCGAGATGATCTTGTCGGTTGATGAGAGTCTAGGCTACATCATGTCAGCACTCGAAGAGTCCGGAGAGATCGACAACACGGTAATTATCTTCACCAGCGATAACGGCTTCTTCTTTGGCGAACATGGATTGAGTATTGAACGCCGCCTGCCCTATGAAGAATCCGTGCGCGCCCCATTGCTGGTGCGATATTCGCCGACCGTGGCTGCGGCAGCTACGAATGATGCGCTCGTCTCATCAGTCGATATTGCGCCAACCATCCTGCAGTTCGGTGGGGCCAACATAGCTGAGCAGATTCAGGGCACGTCGTTTCTGCCGCTGCTCACAAGCGGAGGGGGCCGGGGCACAAGACGACACTCTGTCTTCATCGAAAACTTCAGCGACGACCGACCGTATCCTTGGGTGCTCGATGCCGACTACAAGGCAATTCGAACCGATCGCTACAAACTGATTCACTGGATTCAACATCCGGAGCTCGACGAGTTGTATGACCTGCAGGCGGACCCCCGCGAGGACCGAAACGTAATCAACAATCACGACAATCGCGCTCTTGTCGAAACGCTACGGTCGGAGTTGGGAAAACTCGTTCAACATTCGATCTCATTGTGACATTCCGGCGCTACATAAGATGAGCGAATCCGCCAAAGCCGTCTTCCTCTGTTACTCCTCGCAAGATGCAGCCGCCGCACGCGGCGTCTGCGGTGGGTACCCTTCTCGACAGTAACGCCTCAATATTCGATTCGACTCGCTATGGCCAGTGCCCGCCCTCCTCACACCGAAACAATCGGCGAACTCGCCGCACGTAGCCACGTACGTGTTGAGGCCGGACTCAGTGAAGAGGAAGCGCAGACTCGACAGCAGCAGTTCGGACCCAATGTGCTGCCGTCTCCGCCGCCGCGATCGAAGTGGCTGGTTTTCGGCAGTCAGTTCTCGAGCGCTCTGATTCTGATTCTGCTCGGCGCCTCCCTGCTATCTGCAGCAATTGGTAACAAGAAAGATGCGATCGTCATCGCATGCGTCGTGGTGGTGAACGCGCTGATCGGCTTCTACCAGGAGTATCGGGCAGAGCGTAGTCTCGCCGCTCTCAAGGGCATGCTTTCCATCACGGCTCGCGTTCGGCGCATGGGTGTCGTTGCAGACGTGCCGGCAGAGAATGTTGTTCCGGGCGATCTTCTTCTCGTCGAAGCCGGCGACCGTATCGCAGCAGACGGTCGGTTCGTGCTAAGCGCGAACCTTGAAATAGATGAATCGACCTTGACTGGCGAGTCCGCTCCAGTCGCAAAGATCACTGACGCTTTGACGGACGCTGATCTCGCGATCGGAGATCGGACAAATATGGCGTATATGAATACGCTTGCGACTCGCGGCCGCGGTGAACTCATAGTTACCGCAACAGCGGGGCGCACGGAGGTCGGTCGTCTGTCTCGGCAGCTCGCCGAGACAGCCGAGCTGCCGAGCCCCCTGCAGATCCAGCTTGACCGATTGGGCAAGCGGCTCGGCGCCATCGCGCTGGCTCTGGTCGGACTTCTATCGTTTCTGGAGTTGCTTCGCGGGGCAAGTCCCACACACGTCATCATTGATGGGATAGCGCTTGCCGTAGCCGCTATGCCAGAAGGTTTACCCGTCGTCGTGACGGTCACGCTTGCCCTCGGTATGCACCAGATGGCCCGCCGTCGCGCAATCGTCAAACGTCTGGCGAGCGTCGAAACCCTTGGTTGTACGACCGTAATCTGCTCGGACAAGACCGGCACGCTCACGCTCAACGAGATGACGGTTCGCGCCTTCTTTTTTGCGGACCGATTCTTCGAAGTCACTGGCGAAGGTTATCGCACACAGGGAGCGATCCGCGCGGCACAGGGAGATCAACAGGGGCCCGAGCTCACACCGTTGCTCGATGCGGTCGTGGGGTGCAACGACAGCCGCATCGATGCCGAACGCGTCGTTGGAGACCCGATGGAGGCGGCGCTGCTGGTACTCGCTGCCAAGGGCGGTGTTGCTCGCGAAACGGTCGACGCGGAGCTTCCGCGTTTCGCCGAAGTGCCATTCGATTCCGCTCACAAGTTCATGGCCACCTTCCATGCGGCTGACGACCAAGTCGTGATGCACGTCAAGGGTGCGCCTGACGTGCTGCTCGCGCGCTGTACTTTCGAAATGAGTTCCTCGGGACCCCGTCTGCTGCAGGATCTGCCGCGCGAGAAGATCGAGCGCGCCTATCTGGATTTCGGTGCGCGCGGGCTGCGGGGTCTTCTCGTCGCATCCCGGATTCTGCCCAGGTCAGAGTTCACGGGTTCGGGCGATCTGGCGCGCTATGTTACCGATCTTACGTTCCTTGGGCTTCTCGGAATCATGGATCCGCCGCGTCCGGAGGCCAGGGAGGCGATCAGGCAGTGCAAGGAGGCGGGTATCGCGGTGAAGATGATCACCGGAGATCACAAATCGACTGCAACAGCGATCGCACGCGAGCTGGGTCTCGAAGGCGATACGCGCTCCGGTGCCGAGCTCGACGCCCAGGATTCAGCCGAACTGGCAGCAACTCTCGATAACGTTTCCGTATTCGCACGCGTAGCACCGGCGCACAAGGTCAAGATCGTGCGCGCCCTGCAGTTGAAAGGTCACGTCGTCGCGATGACCGGTGATGGCGTCAACGATGCTCCGGCCTTGAAGGCGGCGGACATCGGCGTTGCGATGGGGATCACTGGTACGGCTGTCGCGAAGGAAGCTGCGACAATGGTGTTGACCGATGACAACTTCGCAACGATCGTGAGTGCGATCCATCGGGGCCGCGTCCTCTATGACAACATCCTCAAATTCGTGCGCTTCCAGCTGTCCACCAACGTGGGCGCCCTGCTCACCATGTTCCTGGCGGCGGTGTTCAAGTGGCCGGATCCGTTCACGCCCATCCAGATTCTCTGGGTCAACATCATCATGGACGGACCGCCGGCCATTGCCCTGGGCCTGGAGCCGACGCGTCCGGAAATCATGCAGGAGAAGCCGCGTCCCCCCGGAGCCGACATTCTCACGTGGCCCCGCTTCGGCCGCATCATGTTCGCGGGCGCCGTCATGGTGGTGGGCACGCTGGGGGTGCTGATCTGGGCCTTGCAGAACTATGGCGAAGAGGTTGCCAAGACCATGGCCTTCACGACCTTCGTGATGTTCCAGATCTTCAGCGTGTTCAACTCGCGCTCCGAGCGCATCTCCACGTTCCTGTCCAGCTTCTTCAGCAACCGCACCCTGTGGATCGCCGTGGGCATGGTGGCGCTGCTGCAGATCGCCGTCGTGGAATGGGCGCCGGCGGAAGACGTGTTCCGCACGGTGGCGCTGACGGCGCGGCAATGGTTCGTGGTGGTGGCGGTCGCCGCGACGGCGCTGGCGCTCGAAGAGGCGCGCAAGGTGGCGGTGCGGCTGATGGAGCGCCTGCCCATACGGCCGGCGTGAGGCCCACGGAGCACCGCCACGGCGGATCCCGGCGACGCGGTCAGCCCAAACACGGCGCGCACTCCGGCGGTTCCGGTTCCGTACCCGCCGCCGGCAGTCGGCAGGGGGCCCGAGCCGAGCGCATCGAAGGGACTCCAAACCCCATGGCGGACGATCCAGAACAAACGGCGGCGAGCCGCGCTGCGGGAACCGTAACGGCGGACGATCCCGAACAGACGTCCGGCTCGGCCGGCACCGTGCTGGTGCCATCCGCCCCCGCGGTTCCGGTCAAACCCGTGCGCAAGTCCGCGTTCTTCAGCCACCTGTTTCTGCGCCGCGCGGAAGCGCCCGACAACGCCCACATCCTGGGGGAAATTCCGCTCTTCGACATGCTCTCCGCCAAGGAGTTGAAGCTGCTGGCGGCCATGGTGCACGAGCGGTCGTACCGGGTGGGCGAGATGATCTGCGAACAGGGGACGCCCGGGGCGGCCATGTACGTCGTGAAGAAGGGTGTCGTCGAACTGTTCCGGCAGGACAGCCAGGGCCGCCAGATCCGGCGCCTCGGCTTGCTCGAAGCGGGCAGCTTCTTCGGCGAAGGCGCCCTGCTCGAAGGCACGGTGCGGTTCATGTCCGCCCGGGCGCTCGAACCGACGGAAGCGCTCGTGTTCTTCCGCGCCGATCTGGAATCGATCGTGGCGCGCATGCCCGTCACCGGGACCAAGATCCTGCGCAAGCTGGCGTGGGTGATCTCCCGCATGATGGAAAGCGCCATCGAGGAACTGTACCGGGAAGAGGAAGGTTAACCCGGCCTCCCCGCGACCGGAGTGCCGCAGCCGGAATTCCGCGCTCCGCTCGCCGCGGCGAGCCGCCCCCGGACGGCGCCGCCCGGGACCCGCGCGAAAAGCCACCGACCGGAAGCCATGGACACCCCCTCCATCCGCAAGACCCGCGCCACGATCCTGTACGCCACGGGCGCCCTGCTGTTGCTGGCGCTGGCGCTGCTGCTGGTGTGGGCGCTGCGCGCCATTATCGTGCCGCTGCTGGTCGGCGCCGCCGCCGCGTACATCGTCATCCCCGTCGTCAACTTCATGGAGCGGCGCGGCCTGAACCGGGTCGTGGGCATCCTGGCGCTCTTCGCCATCCTGTTCGTCACGGTATTCCTGGCGGCCCGCCAGGTGGGGAGCCTGCTGCCCGACGACCAGGAAAAGCTCAACCTGCGCATCCGCATCCAGTACAAACTCAACGAGAATTACGCGCGCCTGATGGGCCTGGACGAGACGATGCGCAAGGGAAACACCCTGTACTCCGTCCTCGGCCAGGACCTGGACCCCCTGATGGAGCGGGTAAATACCTCCCTGTTTCCCGATCAGGAAGAGCGCGATCTGCTGGTGAAGTCCCGGGACCCCAGCCTGAACCCGCCGCCGGTCTCGGACGAAGTGTTCCAGATGTACGTCGTCAACGCGCAGTTCATGCGCCGGATCCTGGAGCGCAAGGCGGTCGAAGGCGATGCGGCGGGGGGAACGCCTCTCGCGGGCTCCGCCGCCGTATCGCCCGCCCATGCGGCCGGAATGCTGCACACCGTGGGCGAGATCGCGTCCCTGTGGATCGTCACGCCCTTCGTGTTC
>JBGPLJ010000176.1:0-7586 GCA_041486385.1 Steroidobacteraceae bacterium | reverse complement strand
GGCTCGATGGGCGGCATCACTTTGTCGAGCGTGATCTCGACAGCGCTCGTTGAGCCCGGATCAAAGACGATCTCCTGCGGTGTCGAATAGAGGTTGCCCGGCGCTTTGTTCCACTGCTGGCCTTCGCCGCGGTCCATCGGCAGCTTCACGACATGGCCGTCCTTGCGGTGAAAGGTCTCGTAAATGTGCAGCACGGCCTGCACGCGATAGTGCCCGGCCGGCACATCGCGCAAGCTGTCGCGCGGGTAGCCAAGGACTTCGGCATCGATAGTCTCGGTTGTTCCCGGTTCCCAGCCGTCGGCATCGACGCCAAACATCTGCTGCGTCTTCGCGCTATCGCCGACCTGATTGCGCGGCTCGTCGGATGTGTCGCTCGAAATCACAAGCAGGAGCCGCCCGTCGACCTGCGCCGCAGCCACTTTCGGATCGAGGCGCACGATGAAATGAGGGGTGGCGAGGGCAGTATTCGCTGCAAATGCAAGGGTCAGGACGAGAGCGAGAGACAGGCGGCGCTGCATGGAATCCTCTTCACATCGATGAAAGCGAGGGCGCATTCTACGCGCACCTCCATGCATCGCTGGATTACAAGCGGGGCTACGACTTGGCCGGCAGGGCCAGCGACGCCTGCCCGAAAACATAACGCCAGCCGCTCGCCGTGCGCACGTAGGTGTCGCTGAACCAGAGCCGGCGCTCAAATGCCTTGCCGTCGCTCGTGCCCTTGATCCAGAGCAGCGCTGTTACGACCGCTGTGTCGTCAAAAACCCGCACGACCTGGGTGCCAGCTTCCTCATCCTGTTGCTCGTACGTGACGTGGCCCTTGGTCGCCGAGTCGAGGAGCTCAGCGCGGGTGTAGGACTTGCCGTTGCCGACCACGAGCACGAAGCGCTCATCGAGAATCCGCGCCATGGTCGTGGCGTCGTTATGTTTCACCGCCGCCTGGTACTCGGTGTCGAGCGCCGCGACGGTGCGGCGGTCGTCTTCCACCAAGACAACTGCGGCGTGAACCGTACCCATCAGCGCAAGGCCGGCAAGCAGGACGGGCGTACGTCTTCGTGAGCGTGGCATAGGGTGACTCCCGGGAAGTATTGAGGAATTCTGCTGCAACAGCGCCGCCGGAACTTGGAAATTATTGCTCATTGCCAGTGGTTTGTCGGCTTCGGGCATACTCATTCGTCCTCGGGCAGAGACCCCGGGGAATGAGGATAGCTGCCCATGCTCTACACCATCCTTTGCTACAACGCGGAAGACGTCGTCTTCTCCTGGACCCAGCAGGAGGACGACGCCGTCATGGCGAAGCTCGGGGTCATTCACGAACGGCTGCAAGCGGAAGGCAAACTTGGGCCCTCTGCGCGCCTGCTGCCGACGACGGCAGCGACGACCGTTCGCAAAGATCGAGATCCGCCCCTTGTGATCGACGGGCCGTTCGCCGAGACCAAGGAGCAATTGCTCGGGTTCTATATGCTCGATGTCGCCTCGCTCGAGGAAGCGCTTGGCGTCGTCAAGGAACTCGCCCGCGCGAACCCGGGTGGCTCGTATGAGATTCGTCCCGTGCGCCTCTTTCTCCCCGGGAGCGGCGTGCGGTGAACGACGCCGCGTGGATCGATTCCGCGCTGACCTCGGCTCGGCCGCAGGCGCTCGCCGCGCTGCTGCGTTATTTTCGCGATCTCGATATCGCGGAGGAGGCCTTCCAGGACGCGTGTCTGCGCGCTCTTCGGACCTGGCCGGAAAAGGGTCCGCCGCGCGATCCCACGGCATGGCTCATCTTTGTCGGGCGTAATTTCGCCATCGACGCGGCGCGACGCCGCGGCAAGCACCAACCGCTCCCCGACGAGGAATTGATCTCCGATCTCGACGACGCCGAAGCCGCGCTCGCCGAGCGCCTCGACGGCGCGGACTACCGCGACGACGTTCTGCGACTCCTCTTTATATGCTGTCATCCGGAGCTGCCCGCGACGCAGCAGATTGCCCTCGCATTGCGCATCGTGTCGGGCCTCTCGGTGAACCAGATCGCGCGGGCGTTTCTCGTCAGCGAAAGCGCGATGGAACAGCGGATCACCCGGGCGAAGAGCCGGGTCTCGAGTGCCGGCGTCCCGTTTGAAACGCCGGGCGCGGTGGAGCGGGCCGAGCGCCTCTCTACCGTTGCAGCGATGGTTTATCTCATCTTCAACGAAGGCTATTCGACGACCGGCGATACGGCGGAACTTCGTGGGCAGCTCTGCGATGAGGCCATCCGGCTTGCGCGGCTGCTGCTGCGCCTCTTTCAGACCGAGCCTGAGATCATGGGACTGACGGCGTTGCTGCTGCTACAGCATTCGCGCGCCGCGGCTCGCTTCGACGCCAGCGGTTCGATCGTGCTGCTTGACGATCAGGACCGCAGCCGCTGGAATCGCACGATGATTGCGGAAGGGCTCGCGCTCGTCGACAAGGCGGTGCGCAACCGGCGTCCCGGCCCCTATCAGGTGCAGGCAGCCATTGCGGCGCTGCATGCTCGTGCCGTTCGTCCCGAAGATACCGACTGGGTCGAAATTGATCTTCTCTACGCGACGCTCGAGAGAATGCAGCCCTCGCCGGTGGTCACGCTGAATCGCTCGGTCGCGGTCGCCAAGGTTCGTGGCCCGGCGGAGGCGCTCGCCCTGATCGAACCGCTGGCGCCGCGCCTGGCGGGCTATTTTCATTTTTTCGGCGTGAAGGGCGCCTACCTGCAGCAGCTGGGCCGCGTCGATGAAGCCCGGGCCGCTTTCAATCAGGCCATCGCCCTCGCCAATTCGGCAACGGAAGCCGCGCACATCCGGATGCATCTCGATCGCCTCGATGTCGGAGCGGCGTCCGGTCGTTCGTCCTTGGGGTAGGGCAATCAATAACACGGAGTAGTGACATGCGATTCATGATGCTGATGATTCCGAAGGGTTACGAGAGCGCGACCCCGGGCACCATGCCGGACGCCAAGCACGTCGAAGCGATGATGAAGTACAACGAGGCCCTGCAGAAGTCCGGTGTGCTCGTCACGCTCGATGGTCTGCACCCGCCGTCGATGGGCGCGCGCGTTTCATTCTCCAATGGCAAGCCGCTCGTTACCGACGGGCCGTTTGCGGAGGCGAAGGAAGTGCTCGGCGGATACTGGATGATCCAGGTGAAGTCGAAAGCGGAAGCGATCGCCTGGGCGTCGCGTTGCCCGGCGTCGGACAACGAGATCATCGAGGTTCGCCAGGTGCAGGAGATGTCGGACTTCCCGGCGGATGTGCAGAAGGCGGCCGCTGGGTTTTCGGACCTGCAGGCACGGCCCAAGGCGTAATAACTCGCGGACAGGAAAGTCATGATCAAAGCAATTCTCATCGTTATTGCCATTGTCATCGCCGCGATTCTCATCTACGCGACGACCAAGCCCGCTAACTTTCGCATCGAGCGCTCGGTGAGTATCAAGGCGCCGGCCGACAAGATCTTTCCGTACATCAATGACCTTCATCGTTGGAGCGCGTGGTCGCCGTATGAAAACAAAGACCCGGCGTTGAAGCGCACCTTCAGTGGAGCGCAGAGCGGCGTGGGTGCGGTGTACGCCTATGAGGGCAAGGCCAGCGTGGTCGGCTCAGGGCGGCTTGAGATTACCGAGAGCACGCCGCCCTCGAAGATCGTCGTCCAGCTCGATTTTCTGACGCCGATGGAAGCTCACAACACCGGAGAGTTCACGCTGCAGGCGAACGGCGACACGACGAACGTCACGTGGGCCATGTACGGCCCAAGCAATTACCTCTCGAAGGTCATGCAGGTGTTCGTCAGTTTCGACAGCATGGTCGGCAACGACTTTCAGACCGGGCTTAATAGTTTGAAGTCGGCTGCGGAGAAGTGATCGCCCCGGATGTCGGGCCCGCCACGAAAGCGTGAAGTGCATTCGGTGGTGAGTGCCGCTTATGACAAGCCAGAACCAGATGAACTGTGCGCGCCCTCGAACTATGAAGATTGAGGGTCTTGCAGGCGCCATCGCGGCTTAAGAACCCACCGCGCTCCGCCGACCCTTTCACGTTGCCGAGAAGACCGGTACTCCGCCCCGATTTGGAGTGCCGGTTCCAACGCTCGGCGATGGAGATAGCGCGCATGCTGAAAATACCGAGAACGGTCCTTGGCGTGATGTCGGCTGCCGCCTTGGTGGCGCTCCTGGCAGGCTGCGGCGGATCGAGCACTGCAGCTGCGCCGGTGACCCCGTCGGGTGGTGGTGGTGGATCCTCTCCGCCCCCGACCATTCAGGGCGTTGCAACACCGCCTTCCGTCGCTGTCGTTACTGCGACGAACACCGGCTAGTCCCGCCATTTCGCTTTCGAGGTTCCCATGAAAATCGCGCTCGGCGCCCTGTGCGCATTGTTTGCATCGATCACGCTCGCGGCTCCGCCGCTCACTTCGGCTTACTACTTGGATCCGCAGCAGAGTCACGTGGAAGACGCCACGTCCAAAGGCATCGGCCAGGTGAACATGATCACCTGCATGATGTCGGCGATGCGCCCGGACGCGCTGGTCAACCAGAGCAGCTACATCGCGCTCGTCGATGAAAACAAGTGCGATCCGAATGCCCGCTCATCGAGCGGCAACTCGGGCGCCAACAGCGACGGCGCGCAGGCAGCCTCATCGTTCATGACGGCGTTCGTCAACTCTTCGCGCGCGTCCAACAGCGATCCGATGATCGCGAAAATCTGGTTCCTCGAATCGGATGGCGTACAAACGCGGACCATTGCCATTCACCTGGCCGCGACCGTAGCGCCGAGTGACGCGAATCCGTACGGACAATTCCGGCTCGACTTCTGCGGCCAGGGCGACGTCGCCGCCAGTTGCACGATGAATGGCTATCTTGACGGCAGCTCGAATGGCGTCAGCTACTTCGAGACGGAAGACCGCAACGGTCAAGCACAGACCAAGGCCTTGCGATTGGCTGTAGCAACGGCGACGAGCGGCAGTGGTCGCCTGCAGAGCAACGAGGATAGTGGTCAGTCGATCTTCTCGTTTGCCTACAACCAGAATCTCTATCGCCGTTCCGACGGTACTGATGACCAGTGCTTCAGCCGCGACGCGAGCGATCCAGCCACCGGCATGTCGGTGTGGCGCTATGGCATGTACGATGCGACGACGGGTGAGCGCATCGAGCGTAACTCCGGATTTCCAATCGAGTACACGCACAATGGCACGGTGGCTCAGGGCTATCTCGGCTACTGGGGTCTTTCCCTCCCCCCGGACGCCGCGGCAGCGCTTACGAACGGCGACACTGTCGACAAGGTGGACTATTCGACAGGAAATACGCCGACGCGTACTCACTACACGGTGCTGAAGTCGCAAGGCAAGCTCACACGCTATACGCGGCAGACGCGCACGCTTCACGGGATCGATCAGATCAAGTTCACGACTTTCGTTGGCAATGAAGCTGACACCTTTTTCGCAGGCGCACAGCCGAACGTTCAGTACGAACTCTATTGGGACGACGCGGCCGGCGATTTCAAGGTGACGGGCCAGATGGCTTGCGGTCAGAACGGCTGCAGTACGCAGGCGCTCGTCTCTGTGCAGTCGGTGCCGGCGTCTTTCTGGGTTGCGCGCGGCGGTGTGCAGGGCTGGTCGCAGGCGCTCGGCGGCGAGCTCTTCATCGATTTGCACAGCGTGAGCGGCCCGATCGACTCCACCGCCATTTCGGTTGTGTATCGCAGTCAGGATCTCGTCTATCCGTCCGAGCTGCCGGCGACGCTCTATTGCGTGCGCGACTGCCCGACGGCGGCCTCAATGGCGACCTATTTCGTGCCCGGCACGCTGAGTACCTCGCCGTTCGTCGCTGTCACGGCCAACAACTTCAATCCAACGGCGCCTAGCGATGTCGTGAGCTACACGAGCGATGCCGCTACCGCGATGCTGATTGACGGCGCGAGCCAGCCGGTTGCGTTTGCGGACGCGGCTGCCCTGCAGCAGAGTCCTCAATATCAGTTCGGTATTCACAGCGGCCGGCTCTTTCCGGTGCTTGCCGATGCGGAGTGCGACCTCGGTTCCGGCACCTACTGCGATTGGCGCGTGAATAGCGCGGACGTTTACTACCAGTGGGAAACCGGCCCGAACAGCTGGAACCAGTTTGCCGCCGTGAAGGACGCGAACGATCAGTTCGTAACTTTCGACGCGCCGCTCCAGGTTACGTACCAGGTGCCAACGGGCGCCGCGTACGGCGAGTTCTCCGGCAAGAGCATCGTTCTGCAGTACGGTGGTTTCGGTGAATTGAACGGTATCCCGGGCGTCTGCGTTTCGCACCTGACCAATGAGGCAGTGAGCTGCGACACGCAGGATGCGCGCTACGTGCCATCGTTTGTCATTCCTTACAATCTCACCGCAGGTGCGGTCACAAGCGAAGGCACCACTTACGTTGTGAAATGGCTCGATCGTGAAATTCGCTTTGCTCGCAAGGATCTCAGTGATTGCACGACGGCGGGGCTTACGGTACCGACGGGCATGACGCTACCGACGGCGGCCGATCTGAAGAATCCTTCGGATCCGGCGTCCGACATCTACATCGGCGCGATGCCGACGGTGACGGATGCGCCGCGCGTCATTCAGGGCGAAGTGAAATACTAGTCTCGAGTGCCGCGCGCAATTGGACCTTGGAAAGCCGGGCCTCCACGCTATCGGATAGTTCCGAGTCGTGGAGCGCCCGCGCGCACTGCCCGAGCCCGATGAGCGATTGACCTCGGCCGGGTGCAATGACCTGGGCCGATTCGAACGCCGCGCGCGCTTCCTGCGTCCGGCCGAGATCGAGCAGCACTTCGCCGAGCAGTTCATTCGCCGGCTTTTCGACTGAAGGCGGACCGAATTCCATCGGCATGCTTCTTTCGGCCGCGGCTGCTTTGGCAAGCAGGGCGATGGCGCCGGCCGTGTCGCTTTGACGCAGTAGTACGAGTCCGTCGAGCTCGTCCTGTTCGATGGCGAGACTCAGGTGTGATGGGTCGCCTGCCGGTATGCCCGCCGCATCGATCTCGGCGAGAAACCGTGCGCTGGTGGCTTTCAGTCGACTCACGGCGTTACCCGCTGCGTCGCTCGCACCGAAGCGAGCCGCCCGATAGGCATCGGCGAAATCGCGGTTGTACTCGGCTGAGATCACGCCTTTGGTGTCGACCGTCATGCCGGCCACGGCGCCCGACCAATCGCCCGTATCGACGAGATATCGCGTCCGCATGGCGCTGAATCCGCCTGCGGACGTTTCGTCGGAGTCGAGGAGGTCCGCACCGCTCGCCATCCTCGAATGGCTGTGCATTTCTTCCCCGCAGCTGTCGATCACGCGCCGCGCATCAGCGAACCGCCCTTGCTGCAGATACCCATAGTCGAGCCAGGTATACAAGTGACCGCACGTGGGGAAGGCAGCGTTCTTGTTATGCGGCTTGAACTTCTCCTTGCCGACGCTAAGGGCCGTCTCGTTCGCC
The DNA here is from genome assembly GCA_041486385.1 of Steroidobacteraceae bacterium. Classification (GTDB taxonomy): domain Bacteria; phylum Pseudomonadota; class Gammaproteobacteria; order Steroidobacterales; family Steroidobacteraceae; genus JBGPLJ01. The sequence continues at coordinate 159 of JBGPLJ010000176.1, read as the reverse complement.
GCCACCAATTCTTTCCACATGCCGAGCGCGAGAAAGATGTGCGAGGTCATGTGTTGAGCGTGCGGCGAATCGGGCGCGATTTGTGAGTACGCGAGCGCCGCTCGCAGCCCGAGTGGTGCGTGCACGGAATCGTCAACCGAATGGATCAGATAGTGTGCG
>JBGPLJ010000175.1:0-7593 GCA_041486385.1 Steroidobacteraceae bacterium | reverse complement strand
GTACCGACATCCGCGTAAGTGCGCGTGATCACGCCGTCCCTGTCGGCCCGCAACGTGCCATAGGCGAGCTGTTGCTGACGGAGCTTCAAGTCGGCTGAGGTCTGCTCGAAGCGCGATTGCGCCGTCTTGGTCTGTGTCTGCTGCGCGACGAAGGTCGCCGCCGTGGTGAGTCCCCGCTCCAGCAGGTCGCGGTAGCGGCCTTCCTCGGAACGCGCGCGATCAAATTCGGCGCGCGCGGCATTTACGGCGGATTGCGCCGATTCCACCGCGAGGCGCAGATCCTGATCGTCGATGCGCGCCAGCACGGCGCCGCGCGTGACTCGCGCCCCGACATCGACGACGCGCGCAATGATTCGACCGCCCACCTGGAAGCCGAGATCCGTCTCGTAGCGCGAACGGATGTCGGCGGTGTAGCTGACACTGTCACCGGCGGCGCCGCCCGCGACCCACATGTCGCGCACGGCGCGCGCCTCCGGCTCCGGGGCCGGACGCTTGCAGCCGGAGATCAAAACCGCAGCGAGCAGCAGGGCAAGACTCGTAGTCAGCAGCGGTCGGACTTGGCGCATGGTCTATTCCTTTGCATGCGGTGTGTGCTCGCGAAACCAGGCATCGACGCTCTGGAACCACGCTTCGCGCGAGGCGGGATCGAGGAGCATGTCGAAGCTGCCGCTGGTGCGCAGGACCTCGACAAAATCGATGAGAAAGGTGTACCGGGCCTCGGCTTCGCCGAGCTGCGCGTTGAGCGCGGCATTCTGCGCGTCGGTAAGATCGGTCACGGACACCACGCCCTTGGCATAGGCGTCCGCCACCATGGTGAGGTTCTGGCGCGCCGCCGTCGCAGCCTCCTTGGAGAGGGCGATCGATGGATACGAGCTTGCCGTTCGATGCAGCGCCGCCCGCGTGCGCGCCTCGATGGCATCGACCGCCGCGGCGCGCTGCGCATCGATCTGGCGCAGCTTGTGACGAGCCTGAGCGTATGCCGCGCCGCGCGCGCCTCCGGTGAGAAGCGGGAGCGAGGCTTGCAGCGAGACGTTCCAGGACTCGTCGTCCGGCGCGCCGGGTACAGCTTGCGAACCCGCGCCGCTCTTCTCAAGTGTATTGCTCCCCGAAGCGTGTAAGGCCAGGTCGGGAATGAAGTAGGCGCGCCGCGCCGACTTGACGCTGCGCTCCTCGGCGGCGCGCTCCGCATCGATTGCCGCGAGCTCGGGCGCATGCGCGAGCGCGCTCGCGACCGCGTAGTCCTGAAACACGCTCCACTGAGCCGGTGTATCGAGGTACGCCTGGGCGCGCGGATCGGAAACCATCGACAGCGGTTCGGCAAGTCCGGTCTCGACGGTCGCGAACGGTGTTCCTGCCGGCCGGTGACTCTGGCGCGCGAGCTCTTCTTCGGCCTGCCGGCGCGTCGATTCCGCGCCGAGGAGATTCTGCCGGTCGCTCGCGAGCTGCGCGACCCAGCGCAGGTAATCGGAACGTTGCGACAGGCCGACGGCTTCACGGATGCGAGCCGTTTCGAGGTTCTTGCGTGTGTTTTCGACGTAGTCGCGGCGCACGCTCTCGACGGATTTGGCGCGCAGCAGATTGAGGTACGCGGCGGCGGTCGAGTTCAACGTGTCGAGCAGAGTCTGACGATGCTGTTCGTCCGCCGCGTGGCGCAGCTGCTCCGCGATCGCATAACCCGCCCACGCGCGTTCGGAGTAGATGACCTGCTTCAATTCGAGGGTCGCATTCGTCGACTTCTCGGCCTGCAACAGGGGGCTCGCGCGATCCGCGTCGATCCGGGTGGTCGTGGCGGACGCGGTGAGGGCAGGCAGCAGGCGCGAGCGCGCATCGCGGACCTCGTCGCCCGCGACTTCGGCTGCGGCCGCACTCGCTGCGAGCGTCGGACTGTCGGCAAGCGCCGCTTGTAACGCCTCCAGCAGCGACAGACTCTGCGCGGCGCCAGGTTCCTCGCCAAAGTACTGGACCGCGTCCGTCAGGTCGGCCCAGCGCGGAGAGAAGCCGATGGCGCGGGCGGTGCGCATGTTGATGGCGAGGCGCATGTCGGCGGGAAAACTGACGTCGAACGTCGCCGGGTCCTCGCCCGCAGCGATGCGCTGGATCTCAAGCGCGACGCGCCGCGCGAGCCGCTGATAGTCGCTCGTCGTGCCACTGGTCGCGAGGAGAATGCCCAACTCGACGTCGTGCTGGCCGACCCGCGAGAGACTGGGAATTCGCCGCACCGCGAGTTCGTGCGCGAGATTGGCAATCTCGCCATCGGTGAGGCGCGGCAGGGAAGTGACGTACACGGCATCGGTGCCGGCGGGCAGTGCGCCGAGCGCCTGCTCGATCGAGTTGGTGACCGGTATCAGACTGATGCTGACCTTGAGTTCCTTGGCGAGCGCCGTCGCTTTGGCGGCGAGCGTGGGCGCGGCGTCGAGCGTCAGCGCATCGACCAGCACGGCGAGATGCCGGAAGGACACGACACTCGCAAAGCGCCGGACCTCGTTCTCGATGCCGTTGAACGTGGTGACGTAGCTGAAGTTGTGCCGGCCGCTGTGGCCATCGACGAGTGGAAAGTCCTGCAGCAGCGGATCGGGGACAAAGGGCGCGATGACCGGCTTCGACAGCGCGTGGCGCCTGGCCGCTTCGTTCGACGCGACGATGCCAAGGGCCAGCACGACATCAACCTGGTTGTCCGCGAGCGCCTGATCGAGCGCGCGCTCAACGCCCGTGACCGTCCAGTCGCCGGGCAGACGCTTGTCGGCAGGCAGCGCGATCGCGAGATCGCTGCCGGCGAGCACCGACGCGGCCGCGCGCTCCAGTTCATCCGGCGAGATGAGCGGCCGTTCCGTCGGTCCATCCGTGACGATGCCGACCGTGATGACGCGCGCTTGCGCGGCCGCGTGCCACAGGCACGCGATTGCCGAAAATACGAGCGCCCTGCCCAGCAGTGACCAGTTCATTGACGGCTGCATCCGGTGCGTAAGACGTCTGAACGGATTCTTATTGGTAGCCCAAAAAGATTGTAGCACCGCCCAAGCGGGCGGGGTGCCGGCGGGCAGGAGTGGACGGACTAGACCGCGGCGGAGATGGCTGCGGAACCCGCGCGGGCCAGCGTTTTGCGGATCTCGACGATCCCGCGGTCGGCATCGACCTTGACCCAGTCGCCCGTTTCAATCAGGGCCAGCGGGTCCTGATCAAGATCCGTCAAGGTGGGGATCCGCATGACCACCGCACCCAGGGCGATTTTGGTCGTCATCTCATTGAACAGCAGCGCTTTCGGCGCTGCACCGGCCAGCCGTGCGATGTGAAACACGGCCGACCAGCCCGAGGATCCCTTGGCGCCTGGACAGACCAGAATCTTGTCCTTGAAACTGACGCCGCGCAGTTCGTGGCGCGTTTCGATCACGGTACCGGTCATCGGATTCACACCGCCCCAGCCCGAAATCGTTTGTTTCGTCACCAGGGCTTCGCCTTCCGCGCAGCCACCGACCACTTTCCGGCCACGCAACACGATGACCTTGCCGCCCTTGTTTTCGTTCATGGCGCCACTCCGTTCCAGCGGCCGCTCACCGCGGCGTTGATGCAGTCCTGGGTCGTGCCGAACCAGGCCTCGATTCCCATGATCGCCGGCAGGTAGTGCGTTTGCTTGGCCGAATCGAGCGCCGCCACTTTGGTCCCGGGCGGAACCGCCTGACTGATGGACGAACAAGTGTCCGTGAGCAGAACGCCGCCCGCATCGCGGATGATCTTCGTGAGGCCTTCGCGGTCGGCCATGGCGCGCACGACGCGCGAGGTGAAAATCCAGAGTTTGCAGTTGGCGCTCACGCGCTTGCCCTTAAGCAGCCGACATGCGGCCTGGATCTGATCGAGTGAATAGTGCGGACAGCCGAGCATCACGAAGTCGACGTTCGGATCCTTGCCGCGGGCGTTCAGAGTCTCGTAAGTCCGCCGCCGCTCAGCCTTGCCGTAGCGAATCTTTTCGACCGGGCGGTTGCCGCCCAGTGCCGCCTCGAGCGTCGGCGCCTCGGGCGTGACACCGACGACGTGATACATCTCAACGCCGCCCGACGAGGCTGCCGCTGCGCCAAAATGCTTGTGGTGAATCAGATTTGCCTGACTGTACTCGCCCGTCAGCACTGGAATGCGCTCGCCGACGACGTCACCCGCGAAGTAGCCCAGCATTCCCCAATTGAAAATGTCGTCGACCGGAACCTCGACCTCGATGTGATGGGTCGCGCGGCGATGCGCATCCTGATGAAACCCGTAGTCCGGAATCCGTCCCGTCAGCATCGCAGCGCTCGTGCTCTCGCGCCCTTCAGTGTTGGTCCGCGCCGCCAGCACTGAATTGCAGTACACGACCGCGGAGGACTCCATCCACGCACAGTGCTCGCCTTTCGTGGGCACGTTGCCTGCGAGGTAGGGCGTGCAGGTCTTCAGAATCTTGATGCCACGGCTCGCGGCGGAGGATTCGCCTGCCTGGCTGATCTTCAGGTGCTCAGGTTTCGCGCCGAGCGTCTCCCAGTTTTCGGGATCGACGCCACCCTGCAGGTGGCAGGAATTCACGTTGATGCGCGGGACTTCGATCACCTCATCGCTGTCGAGGTCGAAGCGCGAAAAGATGACGTCGTAACGGTCGCCCGGTTCCCGGTAGTAGCTTTCGAGAAACGGATTCGATGTTCCCGGCACGCCTGCGACATTCGTCGTTTCGACGAATCTTTCGACGTTCAGGGCTTCGCCGTAACGCACCAGCAGTTCCATCGCCTTGCGTCGCGCCGGGCCTTCGCGGCCATCGAGCATCGCCTTTTCGCTGTCGGTGAGTTTCATGGTTGCACTCTCAAGGCGGGGATCCGGGGATGAGCTTCGCCTGCTCGACAATGTACGCATGGATCGCTTCGACGTCGTCTTCTTTCAAGACGTCCGCAAAGGGCGCCATGCCTTTGCTGGCGCGTGCGCCATAGAGGACGATCTGCTTGAACTGCGCGTGCGTCTCGGCCGACATGTAGCGCAGGTCCGGTGTCATGCCGCCCGAGATCGCGTCACCGCCGTGGCAGATTCTGCAGGTCATGCCAAAAAGCTGCTGGCCACGCGCGATCATCGCAGGCGTGGCCTTCAGATCGGGAATCGTTGGCGCGGCGCGTGGTGCCAATGGCGGCAATGTTGCAGTGCCGCCCAGTTTGAAAGCCAAGATCCGGGTCGGTGCGTGATAGCTCGGTACCTGTGACCAGCCGATGATCGCCATCGAACCCGACCACCCGGCCGCGACAGCGATGTACTGTTCGCCGTCGACCGAATAACTGATGGGCCCAGCTTCCGCGCCAGTCTGGATCGGCATCTCCCACAACTTCGTGCCGGTGTCGGCGCGATAGATGGCGAGTCTGCCGTCCGCCGCGCCTTGCACGACGAGATTGCCAGCGGTGCTCAGGACACCGCCGTTCCAAGCGCTCGCATGATCGACACGCCAGGCCGGCGCGTTGGTGACCGGATTCCAGGCGAGGAGATAGCCTTTGAAGGGCAGGTTGTCCGAGCCGGGCGGCCGCTTGGCGGTCGGGCTCTGCGCGAGATTCCACGCCATCGGATGATGAACGTATTCCCTCGCGTGACTGTAGACCCAGGCGGTCTCCTGGGCCGGGATGTAGACGAGCCCCGTGAGCGGGCTGAACGACATCGGCTGCCAGTTGTGTGCGGCGAAGTGCGCCGGAATGACAACCCTGCCTTCGGTGTCGCTGTAGAGATTTTCCTTGTTCTCGACCGGGCGTCCGGTCGCGAGATCCACATGACTCGCCCAGTTCACGGGCACGAAGTTCTTCGCCGAGAGAAGTTTGCCGGTGGTGCGATCGAGGACATAAAAGAAGCCGTTCTTCGGCGCCTGCATGAGGACTTTCGTCTTGACGCCGTTGAGCGAAATTTCCGCAAGCGTCATCTGCTGCACGCAGGTGAAGTCCCAGTTCTCTCCGGGCACGGCCTGGTAGTGCCAGACGTATTGCCCGGTGTCGGCGTTGACCGCGATGATCGAGCAAAGGAAAAGATTGTCGCCGCCACCGGGACTGCGGAGGTCTCTCGACCAAGGCGAGCCATTGCCAGTGCCAATGTAGAGGTAGTTGAGATCCGGGTCGTAGGCGAAGGAATCCCAGGCGGTGCCACCGCCGCCAGTTTTCCAGTAGAGGTCGCCCTTCCAGGTCTGCGCCGCCTTCGCGAGTTCCGGCTGCTCGTACGGCTTCGACGGATCGCCGGGCACGATGTAGAAGCGCCAGATTTGCTTGCCGGTCTCAGCATCGTAGGCAGTCACATAACCGCGTACGCCAAATTCAGCACCGCCATTGCCGATGATGACCTTGCCGTGCACGACGCGCGGCGCACCAGTGATGGAGTAGGGCTGGCTGGTGTCGGTGGTCTGGACCGACCACACGAGCCTGCCTGTCGTTGCATCGACTGCAAACAAACGGCCGTCGAGCGTGCCTTCGTAGACCTTACCTTTCCACAACGCAGGGCCGCGGTTCGCGGGGCCGCAGCACATGTAACGCATCCATGTGCGATTCACTGAGGGGTCGTAGTGCCAGAGTTCCTTGCCGGTCTTCGCATCGAGGGCCGCGAGAATGTTCCACACAGTTGAGGTGTACATCACGCCGTCCGCGACGAGCGGCGTAGCCTCGGAGCCGATGGTGGAATCCGTTTCGTAGTACCAGGCAAGGCCGAGCTCGCGGACGTTCTGGTCGTTGATGTAGGTGAGCGGACTGAAGCGCTCCTCGGCGTACGTGCGGCCGGTCGTCAGCCAGTTCTGCGGTTCGCTCGCCGCCGCCGCGATGCGCGTCGCGTCCACGCTTGCCGCGCGTTGCGTGACAGTGGGCTCGGGGGCAGGTGTCTTCGAGCAGCCGTTCGACGCCGCGGCGAGCGCTGTCAGGAGGAGCCCAAGAATGGCGAGACGGACGAAATGTGGCACGCGATCAGTCCCTGCGGTCGAGGTTGTCTGTGAGCCGCCCTTGAAGCTTAGCGAGATCGATCGAGTGGAGCGACCCGGCGCCCGCGAGATCAAGCGCATGCGCCGCCGCTGTCCCCATCGCGATGCACGGGCCCATGACGCGGATTGCCGAGAGCGCATGCGAATCCGCGTCGACACAGCGGCCGGCCGCGATGATGTTGTCGGCATCCTTCGGCAGCATGCAGCTCAGGGGAATGTAATAGAAGTGATCGTCCGGGAAACGCTCCCAGTGCACGAGCTCCTTGGTGCCGTGAAGTTCCACCCACCAGGCGCAGCGCGCGGCTGCATCGCGCGGACGATCCGTCCTGCGGATGTCGGCGACCGTGAGCTGGCGGCTGCTCACGATCCAGCGAGTCTGACGAATGCCTGGATTGCCGTAGGTGCGTACGCGCGCGTCGGCGAAGATGCGTGGAAACTCGGCGCGCAGAAACCGGATGATGTTGTCCGCCTGACGGCGGCCCTCGAACACCATGTTCGCGGTTTCGAGCGGATCGAGCGGCGTCTGGAAGTGGCCGATATTCGCCAGCATGAAGTTCTTGCCGGGAAAATGCATCAGGTGCCCGTCGTGCCGCACGAGCCCGTAGTCCTTGCCCTTCGCGATCAGTTTCGCGTGCACATCCTTCATGACGAGCTCG
>JBGPLJ010000174.1:0-7597 GCA_041486385.1 Steroidobacteraceae bacterium | reverse complement strand
GTACGGATCGACGCCGATGCAGTGGCCGCCCACGAGACCGGGACGAAAGGGGAGGAAATTCCACTTGGTGCCGGCGGCGATCAGCACTTCCTCGGTGTCGATGCCGAGGCGGTTGAAGATGAGCGCGAGCTCGTTGATGAGTCCGATGTTGACATCGCGCTGCGTGTTCTCGATGACCTTCGCCGCTTCCGCCACGCGAATGCTCGAGGCCTTGTGCGTGCCGGCGCGAATGATCGCGGCATACATCGAATTGACGAACTCGGCGGCCTCGGGCGTCGAACCGGAGGTGATCTTGCGGATCGTGGTGAGGCGATGTTCCTTGTCGCCCGGATTGATGCGCTCCGGGCTGTAGCCCGCGAAGAAATCCTTGTTGAAGACGAGCCCCGAGCCGCGTTCGAGAATGGGAACGCAGATCTCCTCGGTGCAGCCGGGATACACGGTCGATTCGTACACGACCACGTCGCCCTTCTTGAGGACCTTGGCGACGGTCTCGCTCGCCTTCACGAGCGGCGTCAAATCGGGCCGCTTGTAGGTGTCGATCGGCGTCGGGACGGTGACGATGAAGACGCGGCAGCGCTTGAGCTCCTTGAGGTCGCACGTGAAGCTCAGGCGGTCGGCCGCCTTGAGCTCCGCCCGCGTCAGTTCAAGCGTGCTGTCCTTGCCGCGCGCGAGTTCCGCGATGCGTTCGGGCTTGATGTCGAAGCCCACGGTCCGGAAGTGCCGGCCAAATTCCGCCGCGAGTGGCAGACCCACATAACCCAGGCCAACCACGCCGATCTTCAAATTCCGAAGACTGAGCATCCACCGATTCCTTAATTAGTTATTGGGGTCAGACCCCGTGGGGTCAGACCCCGCGGGGTCTGACCCCACGGGGCGGAATATTAGCGGATTACAGGGCCGCTGAGGCGTGAGCCACGCACCCGGGGGTGCGGCGCCGGAGCGTGCGCCAGTTCACATTGCGGGCTCGCCAGCCCCTGCGGGTTTGCCAGCCCCTGCGGGTTTGCCAGCCCCTGCGGGTTTGAGATAGTCGCGCGCCACGCTGCAGGCGAGCTCGATCAGCATCGGCGTCAGCTCGCGCGCCGTCTCGGTCTCGCTGCGCGTGTGAACCCAGCCGAGGTAGGTTGAGCCGCGTGCGCAGAGGAACATCGGCAACAGCGCGAGCTGGTCGTCCGGCAGCGCCCGTTCGCTGCGATAGCCGGCGATAGTCGCAGTCCGGATCGCGTCGTAGTACGGCTGGCCGATGTGGAAATAGATCGACGTGGCGAGCTCGAACAGGTGCCAGCCGAAGCCGGCATCGTCGAAGTCGAGCAGCCGCACACGGTTGCCGTCGACCAGCAGATTCTCCGGCGCGAAATCCGCGTGGATCAGGCCATAGGTGGCGGGTGAGCGCCCGAGTGCGCCGAGATCGTGCCGCAGGCGATCGCGCGCCCGGATGAGTAGCGCGCGTTCAGCGGGTGCGAGCGCCACAAGGTCCCAAAACCGGCCCCAGAAAGGCCGCTCACCCACGAGACCTGCATCGTCCCAGGCGTGGCGCGTAAATCCGGCAGGCAACGGCCAATGCGTCGCCTGGTTGTGCAGCCGCGCCGCGAGCGCGCCGATCGTCTGAAAGATGGGCACAAGCGCGGCACCGCCGGCAGCCGCGACGCCGGCGACGTTCCCGAGTTGTTCCCCCTCGATCCATTCGAATACATCGACTTGACGCGGCTCCGGCACACCTTCGAAGCGGACCGTGCGAAACAGCTCGCCGCCGCGATCGGGGACGATCTGCGGCACGTCGAAGCCGCTCGCCTCGAGCGCCCGCATCCACTCGAGCTCGGAGCGCAGCTCCGCATCCGAATGGTAGCCGGCACGGTGAATGCGTAACGCGTAGCGGCGGCCGGCGCCCGCCGTCACCTCGAAGACCGCGTTCTCGCGAAATTTGATGAGCCTCAGCGTCGTCGCACCGAAGTCCCAGTGAGCGAGCGCGGCCTGCGCGAGTGCGCCCAGGCGCTCAGCCTGAGCGGCAGGCGACAGAGCGTAGAAATCAGACATCGCGTTTCTAGAGCCCGGCCAGCACGTCGTCGAGCGTCGCGAGCAGAACGTCCGCATTCTCTTTCGTGAAGGGCATCGGCGGACGGATCTTGAGAATATTGTCGTGCGGGCCGATGCGACTGATCAGCACCCCGCGGTCGCGCATCGTGTTGATCACGCGCTTCGCCTCGGCGCCGGCGGGTTCGCGAGTCTTGCGATCGCGCACAAGATCGACAGCGAAGAACATGCCCTTGCCGCGCGCCTCGCCGATGATCGAGTGCCGCCGCGTGAGCCGCTCGAGGCCGGCCATCACGTAGTCGCCGACAATGCACGCGTTCTCCCGCAGCCTCTCGTTCTCGATGACGTCGAGAACCGCATTGGCGGCCGCGCAGGACACCGGATTGCCACCGAAGGTGTTGAAGTACATGACCTTGCCGCCGAACTCCTGGATGAGGTCGGCCTGGCCGACCACTCCGGAGATCGGGTGGCCGTTGCCCATGGGCTTGCCGAGCGTGACGAGGTCCGGCACGACGCCATATTGCTCGTGCCCCCACATCTGCCGGCCGGTGCGGCCAAAGCCACCCTGCACCTCGTCCGCGATGTAGAGGCCCCCGGCCTTGTGGACCAGATCGACGGCCCGGTGCATGAAACCCGGCGGAACGTTCGGCAGCCCTTCGCTCGAGAACAACGTGCAGATCAGCATCGCAGCGAGGCTGATCCCCTTGGCCTGCAGCGAATCGATCGCCGCGCGCACTTCCTCGACGTAGGCGTCCTCGAGCGCCTGACCCGTCAGGCCGCGCAGGCCGCGATACGAGTCCGGCGGCGCAATCGCACGGATGTGTGGCCCAAAGCCGTCCGGCGGCGGAAACACAGTGCTGATCTGCGCGACCGCGCGGGTATTGCCGTGGTAGGCGAAGTTCGTGCAGATGATGCCCTCGCCGCCGGTCGTCACGTTGGCGATGCGCAGCGCGAGTTCGTTCGCCTCGCTGCCGGAGCAGGCCAGCATCAGCATCGAGAGGCTCGAATCGAAGGTCGCCGTCAGACGCTCCGCATAGGCGACGATGCCCTCGTGCAAATAGCGGGTATGCGTGTTGAGCGTGGCCGCCTGCCGGGCGATCGCCTGCACGACGTGCGGGTGGCAATGACCGACGTGCGGCACGTTGTTGTAGGCATCGAGATAACGCCGGCCCGCCTCGTCAAAGAGCCAGACACCTTCGCCGCGCACGAGGTTGAGCGGCCGCTCGTAGAAAAGCGGGGAGTTGCGCCCCAGGACGCGGTAGCGACGCTCGAGCAGCGCGTCGATCGACGTCATGTCGATCCAGCGACTTGCTTGATGCCTGCCAGCTCCTCGAGGAACACCGGGCTCTCGGGCAGCGTCGAGCCGCCGTCGACGCAGATGGTCTGTCCCGTGACGTAGCGCGCCTCGTCGGAGGCGAGGTACAGCATCGCGTATGCGATGTCCGTCGGGTCACCGATGTAGCCCATGGGGATGTATTTCGCCATCTTGGCCATGCCTTCCTCATTCGCGAGGATCTCCATCGCGGCCGTGCGGATGTAGCCGGGCTCGACACCATTCACCGTGATCCGGTCGCGTGCCAGCTCGACGGCCGCCGTGCGGATGAATGCATTGATGCCGCCCTTGGACGCCGCGTAGTACGCGGTATTCGGCATCGCAACGCGCGGGCCGGTGACGGAGGAAGTAAACAGCAGGCGGCCGGCGCCGCGCTTGCGGAAATGCGGAATGCAGGCGGCGGAAAGACGAAAGCACGCCTTCAGATTCACCGCCAGCACGGTCTCGAGGTCGGCCTCGGAGTAGCGCTCGACGGGGCCGCCGAGAAACGAGGCGGCGTTGTGCACGAGGATATCGACGTGACCGAACTCGCGGACGGTCTCGGCGACGACGCGGTCCGCCTCCTCCTTGCTGCCGATGTCGGCCACACAAAGCGACGCGATACCGCCGGCCGCGCGCACGAGACGCACGGCTTCCTCGCCATGCCGGGCCGTGCGCGTCGCGACCATGACGTGCGCGCCTGCCTGCGCGAACACCTGCACGATCCCCCGACCGATGCCCTGCCCGCCGCCGGTCACGATGGCGACCTTGCCCGCCAGCCTGCCGGTGCTCATGTGACGGCGACTCCGTGGCTGCGCCGGGCCTGCGCCAGCACGGGCGGCAGGAAGAGCGCGAGACTGAGGAAAAAGAGTCCGATACCGAGCCAGATCACCGGCACCAGGTTCCCGTTGCTGATGACCAATGCGGCGAGGAATGGACCGAAGGCGAGTCCGCACATCTGCGCGGCCACGGCATAGACGACGACGCGGCCACGCCGATCAAAGCTCGCCATGGCGCCGAGCTGGATCGGCTGCGTGAAGTTCCAGGCCAGATTGTAAATGGACACCACGAGCGCGAAGAGCAGCGACCCCATCTTGCCGACCAGCGGGTAGAGAACCACGGTGCCGCCGACAATGCCGATGGCGAGCGCGAATGCGCGCGACGTTCGATGCGCGAACAGTACCGCGGCGACCGCGCCCGCGATCCCGGCGAATTGTGAAATCATGAGGCCGTTCGCGACCTGCTGTTCGCCGACTCCCGCATTCACGCCGAGCAGAAACAGATTCGCCCAGACGGCGCCCTGCGCGAGGAAGTACACGAACATTGCGAGCAGCGCGCTCGTCTTAAGAGACGTGCCGAGGTCCACCGCATCCTGCTCGACCTGCGCCACGGTCTCACCGGTCCGCGGCATATACCGCACGAACGGCAGCGCCACGAGCGGGAAGAGCGCAAAGAACCACAACACGCCGGTCATACCCACGGCGTCGAACGCGCTTGGCATCACGACGAGGCCCAACGCGCCGTAGATCAGCACCCACATGATCAGGAGGCCGAAGTTGCGGTCCGGTTTACTGGTGAGCCCGATTACCGTGAAGCTGAGCGAGATCACTCCACCGGCGCCGAGTCCGGCGAGGAAGCGTACGACAGCGAAGGCTTCCAGATCACGGACGAAGGTGCATGCGACGTTGGCTGCAAACATCACGAGGAGCGACGCGTTGAGCACCCTGCGCCAGTCGAAGCGGTGTGCGAGGAACGTGAGCGCGACCGTCGTCGCGGCGATCCCGAACATTTCCGCGAACGCCGTATAGTTCGCGCCCTTCTCGTCGAAGCCGAGGTGCTGCACCAGCCCTTGCACGAAGCCCGGCTGGACGATGAACACCTCGGGACCGACGACGCCGAGCAGTATGGCCGTCGCGAGTACCCGGAAGGTGTTCAGGTCCGCCGTATGCGTGTCAGAGGCCACCGCCGCGTCGCGCAGAGTCAGTCGAACTTATAGTGAAAGCTCGCGCCGACCCAGCGCGGCTGACCGTACGCCTGCTGGTTGTAGCCGAACGTGCTCGTGAAATCGAACGTGTAGCTGAGATAGGCCTCGTTCATCACATTGTTCGCGAATACGGCAAATTCCCACTTGTCGTTCGCGGAGCGATAGGAGGCCCTGAGGTTGGTGACGGTATAGCCGTTCTCGAGCGACACGGGAACGTTCTGGATGTCGTAGTAGATGTGATCCACCAGGCTCGCCGAGGCCTGCAATCCGATGTGGCCGCTCAACGCCGGCCATTCGTAACGCACGATCGCGTTCGCCGAGAATGTGGGCGCGGCCACCATGTCGCGCGTACGCAGGACACCCGACGGGCTCGGGATGTTGGCCGCTTTCGCATCGAGCACGCTCAGGCCCAGCCCAATGTGCCAGCCCTGCGCGGGCGATGTCTCGAGCTCGAGCTCGCCGCCTTTCACCTTCGCGTTCGTGTTGAAGATGACCTGGTTCAGGAGCTCGAAACGGAAGGTCTGGAAATCCTTGTAGTCGTAATAGAAGACCGCGCCGTTCAGGCGCGTGCGGCCACCGGCGAACGTCGACTTGAAACCGACTTCGTAGCTCGTGAGCTTTTCCTCACCGAACGGAATGGTCGCCGGCGTGTTGCTCGCAAAAGTAAATGTCTGGTCGAGGAAACCGACATTGAAACCGGCCGACTTCGTGCCGCGCGCAATCGCGCCGTAGATCAGCACATCCTGGGCAGGCTTCCAGTTGAGGCCCAGGCGGCCGTTGACGGCGTTGTCGTTATGCCTCGCAAGATCGCCGACCGAAGCCGGGCTGAAGTCGAACGCGACATCGCTCCCGTACAACGCGGTGAACAACCCCGAGAGGTCGCGATTGAGGTAGGTGAGATCCTTCTTTTCGTTCGCGTAGCGCACACCCGCGATCAAGGTCAGCTGCGGCGTGAAGTCGTACTCGATCTGGCCAAAGCCCGCGTACGATTTCGACTTCTGCGTGAAGTTCGCGTCGAAGAAAACGAATCCGAGGTTCGTCAGATCGAGCGTGTAGTGACCCTTCACATCGTTGTCGAAGTAGTAGAGGCCGCCGAGCCAGCGAAACTTGTCGGCGCCGCCGGCGAGCCGCAGCTCCTGCGTGAACGTCTTGGTCCCCGCTATGAACGTCGGGAGAAGGAATGGATTCGGGCCGGCGTCCGTATCCTCGGACTGCAGGCGGTCGACGTCCTGGTATGCGGTGATGGACGTCAGCGTTGTGCCACCGAAGCGCCAATTGAGATTCACGGTGCCGCCAGCGTTCTTCACGTACACGCGGCCGTGCCGGTCGAATTCGCCGGCCCATGGGTTGTTGTCGGTGTCGCGATAGCCGAAGCAATCCGTCCCTGTGCGCGGACCGCACGGGCCCGCGACCGTCGTTTCGTTCGGGCCGAGCGGCAGGCTCACATCGCCGGTCGCGCCGCCGAGCTGGGTTGCCTGGTTCTGCCAGGCGCCGACGGTGGCGTCGTTCTTCGAGTAGTACGCGCTCACCAGGACGTCGAGGGCATCCGATGGCTTGAACAGCAACTGACCGCGCGCCGCCTTTGCGTGGGTGGCATTGTAGTCAGGCGCGCCCGGAAAGCGGTTCTTCGTGTAGCCGTCGTGACTGTCGGTCGCAAAGGAAAACCGGCCGTCAACATGTTGCGAGATCGGGCCGCCGATCGCGCCCTCGACCTTGATCTGACCGTACTCCGCGCCTGTGAGGTCCAGATAGCCGTCGAAGCTGTCCTTGGGTTTCACGCTCACGAAGTGCACCAGACCGCCGGTCGTATTGCGGCCGAACAACGTGCCCTGCGGTCCACGCAGCACCTCGACACGATCAGTGTCGAACAGCTGAAAACTCAAGCCGCCGGAGGCCGGGTGGTAGACGTCGTCCACGTACACGGCGACGGGATTCTCGCTCGCGTCCGCGAAGTCATTGAGGCCAACGCCGCGCAGGAAGAAGTTGATCTGGCTCGACTCGGCGTTCGGCACCGTGTAGTTGAGGCCCGGCGTCATCTTCACGATGTCCGTCGTGTCGGTGAATCCGAGATCGCGAATCTGATCGCCGCTGAACGCCGTGACCGAGAGGCCGACGTCCTGCACACTCTGCGCGCGCCGCGTGGCGGTAACGACGATTTCCTCGAGGCCGGTAGCGGGCTGCGTTTCTGCGAGCACCGGCGCGGCCGAGATGAGCGCAAACGTCATGCCCATCAGTCGCGCAAGGGTAATTTTCATTTTGAGTTCTCCCACGGG
>JBGPLJ010000173.1:0-7631 GCA_041486385.1 Steroidobacteraceae bacterium | reverse complement strand
TTCGAGCGTCGACATATGGCCGCATTCGGCCAGGGCGACCAGGCGGCTCATGGGAATAAGCTCAGCCATTTCCTCATGTTGCGCGAGCGGCGACCAGCTGTCCTCACGTCCGCAGAGCACGAGCGTCGGACACGCGATCCCTGGCAACAGCGGGCGCGCATCGGGGCGTCCCAGCAGCGCGCGCACCTGCGCCTCGAAGCGAGCCGGAGTCTTGCGTTCGATCATGTCGAGAATTGAATTGAGCAACGGGCGATCCGTTAGTCGCGACGGATGGACCATGGCCTGCAGCCAGTCCTCGCCCATGAAACGCATGCCCGCGTTGCGCGCGAGCGTTACCAGCCGTTGCCGCCCCGTGATCTCCTTCTCGCCCGCGGCCCCTTGTGGCAAGGGCGCAAACGCGCTGTCGAAAATGGCGAGTGCCAGCACGCGTTCAGGAGCACGGCGGATGACTTCGAACGCGACGCGTCCGCCCATCGAGTGCCCGGCCAGTGCAAAGCGCTCGGGCGCATGCGCGAGGAGCGCTTCGGCCATGGCGCCGAGCGAATCGAGCAAGCCATGATCGGCAATCGTTATGTCAGCTATATCCGCGAGCGCAGTTGTCTGCGGCTGCCACACCGCGTCATCGCAGAGAAGTCCCGGGACCAGAACCAGCGGCAGTTTCATACGGTCAGGTAGACCTCGACACGAGTGCGCAGCCACAATAGCGCGCGTCCCAACGAAATCTAACACTGGAGCATCGATCCGTGCGCTGCATAACCGTCCTCTACGCGAACAAGCCGGGCATCAAGTTTGATTTCGACTACTACAAGAAGCACCACGCGACACTGATACACCGCCTGTACGGCAAAGGCATCGCGAAGCTCGAGCTGCGCAAGGGCCTGAGCGCGCCTGACGGCACGCCGCCGAGCCACGTCGCGGTGATCAGCATCTGGATCGGCGCGCAGGACGTCTTCGACGCTGCACAGGCGAAGCATGCGCCCGAGCTCATCGCCGACGTGCCGAACTTCACCAACACGATGCCGACGATTCAGATCGACGAAGTCGTCGAATAGCCTCACGGCCGCGCCGCGCACGATGTCATCGCAGGCTCAAGACTACGACTACGTGATCGTCGGCGCGGGTTCGGCGGGCTGCGTGCTCGCGCGCCGGCTGACGGAGGACCCCGAGGTGCGCGTGCTTCTCCTGGAAGCGGGCGGCCCGCCGCGCGGACTCTTCATCACGATGCCCGTCGCGTTTCCGCGCCAGGTCGTGCGCAAGGAGATCAACTGGAATTTCCAGAGCGAGCCCGAGCCGTACGCGAACGGCCGGCGCATCGATGTCCCGCGCGGCAAGGTGCTCGGCGGCTCATCGACGATCAACGGCATGGTCTACGCGCGCGGGCATCGGCTCGACTACGACGACTGGCGCCGTCAGGGGCTTGAGGGCTGGGGCTACGACGATGTTCTGCCCTACTTCAAGCGTCTCGAAAACCATTGGCTCGGCGAGACCCGCTATCACGGCGCATCGGGACCGCTTGACGTGGTCACACCTCGCACGCCCGCGGTACTCGTGGATGTGGTTGCGGCGGCCACCGCCGCGGCCGGCTATCCGGTGACCGAGGACTATCACGGCGAGCATTCCGAAGGCTTCATGCGGATGGAAATGACTGTGAGCCGCGGCCGGCGCGCAAGCGCGGATCGCGCGTTTCTCGCTCCTGCCCGCCGTCGCCGCAATCTGACCGTGATCACCGGCGCGCTCGCGCAGCGCGTGCTCATCGAGCACGGGCGTGCCGTCGGCGTCGAATATTCCGTCGCCGGCGAGCGCCGGACGGTGCGCACCACGCGTGAGGTGATACTTGCGGGCGGCGTGTACGGATCCGCTCAGCTCCTGCTCCTTTCCGGTATCGGTCCCGCCGCGGAACTGAAGGCTCACGGCATAGCCTGCGTGAACGATCTTCCGGGCGTCGGCCGGAATCTCATCGAGCATCCGCTGATATTTATCGTTCACGACGCGCAGCCGAAGACATTTCTCGCGGAGCTGCGGCTCGACAAGGCTGTGATCTCGGTCTTGCGCTGGGCCCTCCTCGGCACGGGCCCCTTTGCAACCAATTGCTGCGCCGGCAATGCCTTCCTGAAGACCGAGCCGCAGCTCGATCGGCCCGACATGCAGCTCACCTGTCCCGCGGGCGGCGCGGGAGCGGGTCTGTGGCTGTCGTTCCTAGGGAAGAGTCCACAGCACGCGCTCGCCGTCGTGGTCTCGATGATTCGCGAGGAAAGTCGCGGCAGCGTGACGCTGCGCTCGGCGAATCCTGCGGATCCGCCGAAGATCCTCTTCAACCTCTTCAAGGAGCGCAGCGATGTCGAGCGCATGATGCGTGGCATCCGCATGGCGCGCGAAATCTACGCGAGCGAGCCGCTCAAGAGCCTGATCATCCGCGAGACGCTGCCCGGCCCGGCGGTGCAATCGGATGAGGACCTCGAGAAGTTCATCCGCGCTACCGGAGCGATCACACAGCATTCGGTCGGCACCTGCCGCATGGGCACGGATCGCGACGCAGTCGTCGATGCTGAGCTCAAGGTGCGCGGGCTTGAGGGCCTGCGCGTCGCCGATGCTGCCGTGATGCCCAATGTTCCCGGCGGCAACACCAACGTGCCGGTCATGATGGTTGCGGAAAAGGCAGCGGACCTCATCCGCGGTCGCCGCCTGCCGTAGAGGAGCATCGCCATGGCTTACTTCGTCATTCGCCCGCACGGCCGGCTGCAGGATTGGGTCGCGCATGAGAAAGGCTACTTTCAAAGCGAAGGCTTGAGCTATCGCATCGAAAGCGATGACGCAACCGACAATCGAGCCAAGGAGATCGATGCCACGACCGGCGCGATCCGCGATATCCGCTCCGGCGCCTACGAATGGTACGAGAAAGGACACGGCAGCAAAGGCGAAGTGCCCTCCGATATCAGTTGCGCCTGCCATTGGACGGTCAACGAAGCGGCGGCGATGAGTGTTGGCCGCATGTGGGGCAATGCTTACTCCGTAATACCGGGCGCGATCATGGTGCGCGCGGATTCCGCGATCCGCCGGCCGGAAGATCTCGCGCATCGCGAAATCGCGGTGGGTTTCCGCTCGGGCAGTCACTACACGACGATCCAGGCGCTCGAGCCGTTTCTGCAAAGCGACGCCATCAAACTGAAATTCGGCGGTGTGCCCTGGCAGCGCGTCGATGCGGGTCTCGACGGCGATGTGCCTGCGATCTGCGTGTGGGGTCCGGCGCTCTACGTCTGCGAGCAACTCGGCATGCGCAGGATCGTGGATACGACGTTCATGGGCGGCTTCATGTTTCCGTCACCCACGCCACTTGCCGACGTCGAGCGGTATTTCCGTGCATTGAAGCCCGCGCAGACTGACGTCGACTTCGAGCCGGAGAAATACAAGCACCACTACACGAAAGAGATAGCACCCCGGTATCGTGACCGTGTCGACGTCCGGCTCTTTGGCCCGGGCGAACGCGTCGTCTTCCTGCCGTATTCGCGCGCGACCTTCGAGCGCACGCAGCGCTGGATTCACGAGCGCGGGCTCTTCGAGGGCGCGGCGCACTCAAGCTACGAAACGTCTGTCGCGCGCTGACGACCGCGGGCATTTCGTGCCACGCATCGATCAATCTCTGCCATTGGCCGGGTAGCGCGCCCGCTTGAGGCGTATATGGCTGGTCACCCAACGTGAGTGAGGTACGAGCCATGCATCGCAGAGAATTGCTCCAGGGCGCGGCCGTGGCGTCGATCGCACTCTTCGGACTGACGGGAAGCGGCGTCGCACACGCCCTCGAACCGATCAAGCGCAAGGAGAAGAACATCCGCGTCGCCTTCATGATCGGCGCCCGCACGAATGTGATCGACCTCGCCGGCGCCTGGGAAGTCTTCGCGGACACGATGCCGCCGACCGCTGACGGTTCCATGGACATGCCCTTCGTCAACTACACGGTGGCGCCAACCAAGGCGGCGCAGGAAACGGAGGGCGGCCTCTTGATCATGCCCAACTATTCGATCCACGACGCTCCGCAACCCCACGTGATCGTTGTGCCCGCACATCAATCGACAGCGGAATCGCTCGCGTGGCTGAAGGAAGCGTCGAAAGGCACGGATGTCACGATGTCAGTGTGCACCGGCGCCTTTCAACTCGGCAAAGCGGGACTGCTCGATGGTCTCAAGGCGACGACGCACCACGACTCCTGGGACGACTTCGCCAGGGCCTTCCCCCGGGTGACCGTCGAACGCGGCGTGCGTTTCGTCGACAACGGCCATATCGCGACCGCCGGAGGACTGACGTCAGGGATCGACCTGGCGCTGCATGTGGTCGCTCGCTATTACGGCGCGGACGTCGCGGCGACCACCGCGAAGTTCATGGAATATTCGAGTGTGCGCTGGCAATGCGACGGCGCCTGAAGCCGCAGCCGCAAATCGGCCGCAAGAGAATATCGGTTGGTGGAGAGAGAGGGACTCGAACCCTCGACCTCGGCATTATGAGTGCCACGCTCTAACCAGCTGAGCTACCTCTCCAACCGAGGGGCAGGCCGTAAAACGGAGGCGCGATTCTCCGGACGGCCTCAAGGGGTGTCAAGGTATGGTATCGGTGGCGCGGATCGGCCTGCCGACAGATAGCAATTCGCGCGATTTCCGGGCATGTTGCTGCCTCAGGACGCACAAGGTCCGCAATTCAAGGCTATTCGAGTGAGCACACTGGCAGGCCTATCGGCGCTCGTGACGGGAGCGGGACGCGGCATCGGCAAGGCAATCGCACTGCGGCTGGCGGCGGAAGGCGCAAAGGTCACGCTCGCGGCGCGTTCGCTCGATCAGATCGAAGCGGTCGCTGCGCAAATCCGCGCGGCCGGCGGCGCAGCCGCGGCGATCGCAACCGATGTGACGGATCACACCGCCGTTGCCAATGCAGTGGCGGCGGCCAATCGTTTCGGCCGCGTATCGATACTGGTGAACAACGCCGGCATAGCGGGCCCCTATGGACCGATTGGCGTCGTTGATCCGCTCGAGTGGTGGGGATCGCAACAGGTCCACGTGCTTGGTCCGCTCCTCTTCATGAGCGCCGTGATTCCCGGCATGCGCGCACGCGCAGGCGGCCGCATCATCAACATTGTCTCGCGAGCGGCGCTTGAACCCGTTCCGCACCTCTCCGCCTATGCGGTCGGCAAATGCACCGCGGTGCGCCTCACCGAACACGTGGACCTCGAGCACAAGCAGCACGGCGTGCGCGCCTTCGCCTTGCACCCGGGCACGATCATCACGGACATGGCGCGTGGCACGCTCGGCTCACTCGAAGCGCAGCGCTGGATGGCTGACGGCATCGAGTTCCTGAAAGCGCGCCGCCCCGAGGACTCCGACGCCGATCTGGCGCGCTGCACGGATGTCGTGGCTGCGCTCGCGTCCGGCCGTTACGACGCGCTCGGCGGCCGTTATCTCAGCATCGACTTGGATCTCGACGCAAAGCTGCGCGAGTCAACCTAGACGTTGAAGCGAAAGTGCATCACGTCGCCTTCGTGCACGACGTATTCCTTGCCTTCCAGGCGCAGTTTCCCCGCGTCACGCGCGCCCGCTTCACCGCGGCCGCTCACGTAATCGTCGAAGGCGATGACCTCGGCGCGGATGAAGCCACGCTCGAAATCCGTGTGGATCATGCCCGCGGCCTGCGGCGCCGTTGAACCCGCGCGCACAGTCCAGGCGCGAACTTCCTTCGGGCCGGCCGTGAAATAAGTCTGCAGCCCGAGCAGGCGATACGCGGCGCGAATGACGCGATTCAACCCCGGCTCCTTGAGCCCGAGTTCCTGCAGAAACTCCGCGCGATCGGCTTCGTCGAGCTGCGCGATCTCCGCTTCGATCGCCGCGCACACGGCGACGACCTCGGAGCCTTCCGCCTGCGCAAGCTTCTCGATACCGACGAGGAGCGCGTTATTGGTGAAACCGCTCTCGTCGACGTTCGCGACGTACATGATCGGCTTCATCGTCAGGAGGTGCAGGTCGCGCACGATCGGCCGCTCTGTTTCATCGAGCTTGAGCGCGCGTGCCGGCTTGGCCGCGTCGAGCTGCGTGCGCACCCGCTGCAGTACATCGCGCGCCTTGATGCCGTCCTTGTCGTTCGCCTTCGCCGCCTTTTCCGCCTTCGCGAGCGCGCGTTCCACCGAGTCGAGGTCCGCGAGTGCAAGTTCCGTATTGATGACCTCGACATCGGAGAGCGGATCGATCTTGCCGGCGACGTGCACGATGTCGTCGTTGACGAAGCAGCGTACGACATGGGCTATCGCGTCCACTTCGCGAATGTGCGCCAGAAACTTGTTGCCGAGCCCCTCGCCCTGCGAAGCGCCCGCGACCAGGCCCGCGATATCGACGAACTCCACGGTCGTGGGGAGAATCTTCTCCGGGTGCGCGATACCGGCCAGCACATCGAGCCTCTTATCCGGCACCGGCACGACGCCGACATTCGGATCGATCGTGCAGAAGGGATAGTTCTCCGCGGCGATCTGCGCGCGCGTCAGCGCGTTGAAGAGCGTCGACTTGCCGACGTTCGGAAGGCCCACGATGCCGCACTTGATACCCATTGTGACTATCTACTTGTTGTTCGCCGGAACATCGTTCGCTGCAGCCGGGGCCTCGACATTGGCCGCCGGACTGCGCCGGTGCAGTTGATTCATTGCGCGCTCGCCACCCTGCTCGATGAGAACCGGCAGGATGTCGAGTCCCTCGGCGATCGCGGCGCGGATCGCGCGCTCATCCTCACGGCTCGGCCGATCGAGCACATGGTCGATGACAGCGTTCTTGTTGCCAGGGTGTCCGATCCCGAGGCGCAGGCGCCAGAACCCATCACCCGTGTTGGCGATCACATCGCGCATGCCGTTATGCCCGGCATGTCCGCCGCCGAATTTCAGCCGCGCGGTTCCCGGCGGCAGATCGAGCTCGTCGTAAGCCACGAGGACTTCCGCCATCGGGATCTTGAAATAGTTGACGAGGGCACTGACCGCCATGCCGCTGCGATTCATGTACGTCGTCGGCTTCAGCAGCCACACCGAACGGCCGGCCAGCGCGCAATTCGCGACCAGCCCGTGAAACTTGCTGTCGCTGCGAAACTCCGCGCGCGTGCGATCGGCAAGCGCGTCGACGAACCAGAAGCCCGCGTTGTGGCAGGTCTTCTGATGTTCGGCGCCGGGATTGCCGAGACCGACGATGAGGGAGGGGACGTCGCTGCCCCCTATTTCTTCTTCTCTTTCTGGGCCTCTTTCTTCTGGGCCTCTTTGACCTCGACCTTCTCGGTGGCCTTCTTGCCCTTCTCCTCGTCCTTCTTGAGACGGCGCTCCTCGCGCTCCTTCTCGCCGATGACCTCGGGCTGGACGGCCGCCTCGCCCTCGGCGGGAGCCGCGGCGGCGCCCTCGGCGGTGGCCGCCGCCGTCGTCTCTTCCTCGTACTTCACGACGATGATCGAGATGATGGCGAGCCCCTTGTCCGAGAGCAGCTCGACTCCCGCGGGCAGCTTGAGATCGCCCGCGGTCAGGACCTGGCCGATCTCCATGGGGGCGATGTCGGCGATGGCGGCTTCGGGGATGTCGGCCGGGCGGCAGCGGATGCGGACCTGGCGGACGGGCTGCTGGACGACGCCGC
>JBGPLJ010000172.1:0-7631 GCA_041486385.1 Steroidobacteraceae bacterium | reverse complement strand
GAGAAGGAGATCACGGGGCGGCAACGGCTGGTAACGCTCGCGCGCAACGCGGGCATGCGTTTCATGGGCGAGGACTGGGTGCAGCCGATGGTCTATCCGTCGCGACGCTCCGATCGCGAGCTCATGGATAAGATTCTCGACATGATCGAACGCAAGACTCCGGCTCACTTCGAGGCACAGGTGCGCGCGTTGCTGGGACGCCCGGATGCGCGCCCGCTGTTGCCAGGGATCGCGTGTCCGACGCTCGTGCTCTGCGGACGTGAGGACAGCTGGTCGCCGCTCGCGCAACATGAGGAAATGGCTGAGCTTATTCCCATGAGCCGCCTGGTCGCCCTGGCCGCATGCGGCCATATGTCGACGCTCGAAAAGCCCGCAGAAGTGAGCGCGGCCATGCGCGAATGGCTGCGTCGCAAGTTGCCCGCCGGCCACTGAAGTTGCGGGGGCCACGGCGGCCGCGCACACTCTGGCGGGCCGCCAGGACGCGGCTCCGCTATTCGTTTATTGCCGGCAATTCTGGAGTACAACGACCGCAGCAGTCATGCGCGCGCACTCCGCTGACCAGCCGACTCAATCCAGGATTGCCCTGGACATTGGTGCGCTCGCGCCCGTCGAACGCATCCTGCTGCTGGTCGCATTCGCGGTCGCCTATGCGGGCCTCGTCGCGCTCGGCTACGCGCTCAAGGAAAATCTGCGCTCGCTGACAATCATCTGGCCTGCGGCCGGATTGCTGTTGACCGTTCTTTATCTGCTGCCAGTACGTCAGTGGATCTGGATCGTCCCTCTGCAACTCGCGGCCGAAGTCGGAATCGCCCAGTTGCGCATTCCAGGTCAGCCGCTCGGCTGGACGACCTTGTTTCCGTTCGCCAATCTTGCCGATGCCGCGGTCGGAGCGCTCCTCGCGAAGTGGTGGTTCAACGATGCAACCTTGCCGCGCGTGCGCGGCGTTCTGCAATTCATCGCGGCTGCCGCGGCGGGCGCCGCGACCGGCGCGCTGCTCGGTGCTTACGGCGCCGTGCATGCGCTGGAGGACGCCACGTATCTGCATCAATGGCAGCTGTGGTGGGCGGGCAATTGGCTTGGGTCACTGACCATCGCACCGGCGGTTTTCACCTGGACGATTCGCTGGAATACCCCGGATCACGCGGTGCTGCCGGTCCGCGCCCGCGAATGCCTGTTGCTGGCAGCCGTGCTTGGAGTTGCGACGGCCTGGATCTTCTACTCCCCGGCCGGCAGCCCGCCTTCGCTCCTGCAATTGCCGTTCGTGGTAATCGCGATCATGGTCGTGGTGGCATTTCGTCTGCCGCCGCGCTGGTCGGTCGCGTTGAGTGCCGCAGTCGTGCTGCTCGCTTGCGCAGCGGCGAGCCGCGGCCTTGGCCCATTTGCGAACGATCCGAACGCATTCGGACGAGTCGTCGCATTGCAGACCTACCTGGTGACGGTCGCCGTGCTCACCTTCATTCTGTCGACGGTCCTTGCGGAAAAGCAGCGCGTCTTCGATTCCCTCACGCTGAGCGAGGAGCGCTACCGCAGTTTCGTTGCACAGAGCACGGAGGCCGTCTGGCGCATCGAGCTTGAAGAGGCGATGCCGATCGGCCTCGGCGTTGCCGAGCAGCTCGACTGGCTGAAGCGCCACGCGTACATCGCCGAATGCAATCGGGAGTTTCGCGATCTCACGCGGCGGTACGGCGTGGATGCAACGGAGACTCTCCGTTGGCGCGCCGATGTGCCCTGGGCCGCGTTTTTTGTGGATCATCTCGAGGAAGCGGCGCGCCGCGGTTTCTCCATGGACGCGCTCAAGTTCTCGCTGCAGACGGGCGCGCAGCGCGAACATTGGCTCGCGTCCATCTGGGGCGTGGTCGAAGAAGGGCGGCTGGTGCGCATCTGGGGGGTCGCGCGCAACGTCACTGAAATGGTTGTGCTCAACGAGCGCCTGCGTCGTGAGCAGGAACGCTTGCAGGCCTATGCACGGAAACTGACGGGCGCCGAGGAGCGGGCGCGCCGCGCGACCGCTGTCGATCTGCACGATGGCATCGGTCAGATGCTGGTCGGCCTCGGCATGACGCTCGAAGTCGCCGCGACGCAGTCCTCGCCGAGTGTCCGGACGCTCCTCGAGGAGATGCGCACGACCGTGCGCAGCATTCAGGAAACCACACGCCGTGTGATCGCGGACCTGAGTCCCCCGGGTTTGTACGAACTTGGACTCGGAGCGGCGCTGCAATGGCTCGCGCTCTACATGCGCAACCGGGACAACCTCGCGGTGAATCTCGAGGTGAAGCTCGACGAGCGCGTGCTGAATCTCGATCTGCGCATTCTGGTTTTCAAGATCGTGCGGGAATTGCTGCGCAATGTGGTCAAGCACGCCAACGTCGACAACGTTGTCGTCACCGTCGTTTCCGACTTGCACCGGCTCGTCGTCGATGTGCGCGATCGGGGCGTGGGTTTTGAATGGCAGCTCGATCTGTTCGGCGAGCGCACGCATGGCTTCGGCCTCTGGAGCATTGCCGACCGGGTGCGGGTCGCCGCCGGCGAATTCTCCGTTGAAACGGCCCCGGGACGCGGTTGTCACGTGCGGCTCGTCTTTCCGCTCGGCCATGACGCGCACCTGCATGGGATCGATGCGCGCGCAGGTTAGACGGCGCATGACGCTGGTTGGATTACGTTGGGCGGCTTGCGCTGTCGAATCGAAACTTCTATGTTGCGATCGAGCCGCCGGGCGCTCGTCACCGACGATGAATTCCCATGACCACCAAAGAAAAGACGCTGTGGGCGGCAATCGTGATCGTGCTGGGCGGCGTTGGTTACCTGGCCTACAACTATTTCGCGGACGGCGCGGCGAATGCGCCACCGAAAGCGGAGGCAACACCGCCCCCGGTGGCCGAAACGAGCGCCGAGCCGGCGGTGCGCAATCCGATTCCTGGCGACGCGTCGGGTGACGCATCGAAGCCTTTACCCACACTCGCCGAAAGCGATTCCGCGCTGACCGAGGCGTTGGGCCGGTTGTTCGGCGAGGACACCGTCGCAGCGCAACTCGTGCGCGAGAACATCGTGCGCAATATTGTCGTAACCGTCGACAATCTTCCGCGGCAGAAAGTCGCGGTCGAGCGCCGGCCGGTCAAGGCGACCGGCGGAACGACGCTTGTGACCGGCGATGCGGACAGTGGCGAAGTGGTGACTCTGAACGTCCAGAACTACGCGCGCTATGCGCCGCTCGTCAAAGCGGTGCAGGCAGCCGATGTCCAGCAGGTCAGCGCTCTCTATTTTCACTGGTATCCGCTCTTTCAGCAGGCCTACGAAGACCTCGGCTATCCGGGCAAGTACTTCAATGACCGGCTGGTTGAATCCATCGACGATCTGCTGAAGACGCCGGACGTGCCCGGTCCGATTCGGCTCGTGCGACCGAAAGTATTCTTCGAATACGCGGACCCCGCATTGGAAAGCCGCTCCGCCGGCCAGAAATTGTTGCTACGCATGGGGCCCGACAACGCGGCCGCCATCAAAGCGAAGCTGCGTGAATTGCGCGCCGTCGTGGCGGGCCGCAAGCCCTGAAGGGGAGTTTGAACAATGGGTGACGAACGTAAGAGCAGACCTCGCGAGACCACACGGCCGGCGCGACGTGAATTTCTCGGGCGCGCAGCCGCAGTGCTGGCCGTGGGCGCGGGTGGCCTCACGGCGTGCAGCACCGAGCCTGCGCGCAGCGCCCCCGCAGCGGCAGGTCCCGCTCCAGCGCCCGCGAAGCCTCATCAAACGCCGCTGGCCGAGGTCACCGGCAAGGTCGCTTTTGTCACGGGTGGATCGAGCGGTATCGGCCTCGGCATGGTGCGCGCATTTGCCGCCGCCGGCATGAAGGTGGTCTTCACCTATCTGCATGACGAGCATCGCGACGAGACGCTGGGATTCTTCAAGGACACCCACGCCGAGGTGCATGCGATCCGTCTTGACGTGACCGATCGCGATGCCATGACCCGCGCTGCCGATGAGGCGGATCGCGTGTACGGAAAAGTGCATCTCCTCTGCAACAACGCCGGCATCGGCCTGCGCGCTCCCGCGGCGAGCGCAAGCTACAAGGACTGGGACTGGGGCCTCGGAGTGAATCTCGGCGGGGCGGTCAACGGCATCGCGACCTTCGTGCCGCGAATTCGCGCGCACGGCGAAGGCGGCCATGTGCTCGCGACGTCGTCCTCCGCGGGCCTGGTCGCCGGGGGCAAGGCGGGTGTCTACGTCACTTCGAAATTCGCCGTCGTCGGCCTGATGGAATCGCTGCGCGAAGAACTGGACGGGGAAAACATCGGTGTTTCAGTCTACTGTCCGGGACTCGTGCGCACGAACATCGTGAAGTCGGAGCGCAACCGGCCCGCGGAGCTTGCCAATGAAGACGGCAAACCGCTGCCGCCGCCGTCACCGGCGGTTGAGAGCGCGATGCAGCGCTTCTTCGCCGCGTCCATGGATCCGCTCGAGGCCGGCGAATTCGTGCTCGCGGCCATCCGCCGCAACGATCTCTACATCCTGACGCACCAGGAATTCGAAACCGTCGTGCGCGAACGCTCGGAAGCGCTGCTCGCCTCGTTTCCACTGGAGCCAGCGCCCGCCGCCCGCGCCGAGATCGTGCGCAGTTACACGCCGGACATCTATCGTCGCGAGCGCGACCGCAAGCTTGCGGAACGTCGCAAAGGCTGACAGCAGCCGATTCCTGCCTTGCGCGCCTGGCGATGCGCACCCGGAAGGGTGACGTCGCTCGCAAAGCCCTGTTGCGCACCACTTCGTGGGCGGGCTCGTGTGACGCCGGTCACGTATTGGTTCCATCCCTGGCCTCACGATTTGACGCGGTGCGCCGACATAGGATTGGGCACGCGGTGGTCGACCGCTCGGGTACGCCGCAACGGCGTCCTGACGGACTTTGCAAAGAAGGTTAGGACGATGCGGCCTGGTGTCGACGTTCGGAATCGGCATGCGTCCAAACGCCGGCAGAAAAACCCTGCGGGATTCACGCTGCTCGAGTTGACGTTTGCACTAGCGTGTGCGGCCCTCCTGGTGGGCATCGCGATACCGGCGTACTCGCGTTTCGTCGCGCGCGCCCGCACGGCGGCTGCCATCGCCGATATCGGCAAGATTCATCTGGCCATCGATTCCTATCGCACCAACAGCAACGACGTGCCACCGCCTGACCTCGCGTCGATCGGCATGGCCGCCATGCTCGATCCATGGGGGCGGCCGTACGCCTACCTCTCCTTCAACGGTTTGAAAGGCAAAGGGGCCATGCGCAAGGACAAGAACCTCGTGCCGATCAATACGGAATACGATTTGTACAGTGTCGGTCCCGACGGCGATTCCGTGCCACCGCTCACCGCCAAGCCCAGCCAGGACGACATCGTCATGGCCAACGACGGCGGGTTCATTGGACTGGCGTCGGATTACTAGCCGTGTCGGCGCTGCAATTCACCTATCTCAAGAGTCGACTCGGCCGGCGGGTCGTCGGCCTCTTTGTACTCTGCGCACTGCTGCCCCTGTCCATCGCAACGATCTTTCTTGCCGCGGAATTTGACGATCAGCTGACCCATAACCAGGAGCAGGATCTCGACACGGCGGCGCGCGGCTACGGCCACGCATTGCTGGGGCGGTTGGGCAGTGCCGATGATGTCCTGCGGGCGCTGACGGTTGCACGCAGCGCAACCGATGAGTCCGTGCAGGAAGAAGTGGCGAAGCTCCTCTGGATTCGCAGCACTAGAAGCGCCCAGGGCGGGACTCTGACCCATGCCGCCGAGCGTTCCCTTCCGGAGCTCAATGCGCGTGAGCGCTTCGCAGTGGAACGCGGGGATTCCGCTGTCGTGTCGGCGACCGATGAAGCGGGCGCTCGACAGACTTATCTCGTCCGCAAGCTCCCCAGCGATCGATGGCTTTATGCCGAACTGCAGCCCAGCTGGTTATGGGCCGACGCAAGGGATTATGCCGGCAATGCACGCCTGCTGGTGGTGGACGATCACGGCGGACAGCTGGCCCTTGCCGCAGATGAGACTGATCCAATACCGGACACGGCGCCGAACATGGGGGCCGCGGACTATGCGAAAGAAAAGTGGCTCATGAGGTCGTGGGAGGTGTTCCTCGCCAGCCGTTTTTCCTCGCCGTCGTGGCGGGTGATTGCGCTGCAGCCACGCCACTCGCTGAGCAGCGTCGGTCAACATGTGAGAATGGCTTTTCCCGGGATCATTCTGCTGACAATTGTGCTGGTCAGCTTGCTCTCCGTGGCCGCCATCCGCCGCCAGGTGCGTCCGCTCGAGCAGTTGAACCACGCAACGCAAAAAGTCTCGCGCCGGGACTTTAGCGCTCATGTGGAGATACGCGGTGACGACGAATTCGGCGATCTGGCGCGGTCGTTCAACGCCATGTCGGGCCAGCTGAAGCAGCAATTCTCGGCGCTCGAAACGCTCGCGGAAATCGATCGTCTGCTCCTGCGCACGCCGGACCTGGAACGGATCCTCGATGCGCTGCTCCCGCGAGTCGCCTCGGTTCTCGGGTGCCCTTGCGCATCAGTGCTGCTGATCGACGGCGACGCCAAGGAACAGTCGCGAGTCTACGACTGGTTCGCTACCCGCTCTGAGAAGCTCTCCGTTCGCCGCGTCGCCTTCGATGCCGAAGCGTTTGGAGCAATTCAGGAGCCGGGACCCTATCTTCAAATGAGCGTGGCGAGCGCGGCCAACATTGCTTTCCTGGCCCCGCTCGCAGCAGCGTCCATTCAGGCGATTCGCCTGCACGCGCTGCGCCATGACGGCCAGCTCTGCGGATACCTGTGCATTGGTCATGCGGACAGTGAAGGGTCCGCGGGGGTCCCTGTCATCAGTGCAAGCGATGTTGCGGATCGCTTGTCCCTCATTCTCGCGAACGTCGAACGTTCAGAGAGGCTCTACCAGCAGGCGCATTTCGATGCCTTGACGGGGTTGCCCAACCGGCAGCTCTTCTGCGATCGCGTCAATGTGGCGCTGCGCTCCACGGTGGAAGCGAACAGCATCGGCGCGCTGTTGTACATCGATCTGGATTACTTCAAGCGCGTGAACGATACCGCGGGCCATGCAGCCGGTGACGCGCTTCTCAGAGCGGTGGCGAACCGCCTGACCTCCTGCACCAAGGAGGGGGATAGCGTCGCGCGCCTGGCGGGCGACGAATTTGCGGTGCTGCTGCCGCAACTTCGCGATGCGAGTGTGGCCGGACAGGTCGCCGAACGCATGCTGGCCTGTCTGCAGGAGCCGGTCGCAATCAACGGTCGCGAACATCATGTGGGCGCCAGCATTGGCATCACCATCTTTCCGGCCGACGGCCGGACGATTGAGGAGCTGCTCAAAGGCAGCGACATCGCGATGTATCGGGCCAAGGAGTCAGGCCGGGGCCAGGTCGTGTTCTTTGAAGTGGAAATGCAGCAGAAGATGCTGGCGCGCGTGGCGCTCGAAACCGGTTTGCACCGGGCGCTGCAGCGCGAGGAGTTCAAGCTCCTGTACCAGCCCATCGTCGGACGCACGTCCCCGCAATCCATCGGCGTGGAGGCTCTGCTGCGCTGGCCGCGCGGACCAGAGGGCGGCGGGCGCTCACCGGCGCACTTCGTCCCGATCGCGGAAGAGACCGGCATGATTGTCAGCCTGGGTGAG
>JBGPLJ010000171.1:0-7638 GCA_041486385.1 Steroidobacteraceae bacterium | reverse complement strand
TTTCGAGCTGGTTCGCCGTAGTGATGAACATGACCTTCGAGAGGTCGAACGGCACATCGAGATAGTTATCCCGGAAATCCTTGTTCTGCTCCGGATCGAGCACCTCAAGAAGCGCCGATGAAGGGTCGCCGCGCCAGTCAGCGCCGATCTTGTCCACTTCGTCAAGCATGATCACGGGGTCCCTGGTCTCAACCCGCTTCAGCGCCTGGATGATGCGGCCCGGCATGGCGCCGATATAGGTGCGGCGGTGACCGCGGATCTCCGCCTCATCGTGCACGCCGCCCAGGCTCGCGCGCGCGAACTTGAGGCCAATTGCCTTCGCGATGCTTTGACCGAGCGAGGTCTTGCCGACGCCGGGCGGACCGACGAAGCACAGGATTGGACTGCGGCCTTCCGGGTTCAACTTGCGCACGGCGAGGAATTCGAGAATGCGGCGCTTGATCTTCGCAAGGCCGTAGTGCTCCTCGTCGAGCACGGCGCGCGCGCGTTCGATATCGATGTTTTCCGGGTCGAGCTTCGACCATGGCAGCGCGACGAGCCAGTCCAGGTAATTGCGCACCATGGAATACTCGGGCCCGCCTTCGCTCATGCGCGCAAGGCGTTTGAGTTCCTTGCGGGCCTGTTCGGCGGCCTCGGCGGGCATGCCGGCAGCCTCGATCGCCTTTTCGAGTTCGGCGGTGTCGCCCGGCCGCTCGTCCGATTCGCCGAGCTCCTTCTGGATCTGGCGCATCTGCTCGCGCAGCAGTATTTCCTTCTGTCGCTGGTCAAGGGCCTCCTGCGTCTGATGGCGGATGTTGCTCGTGACCTTCAGCACCTCGACACGGCGCGCCAGCAGTTGAATCACTAATTCGAGCCGGTCCTTGACGTTGACCGCTTCGAGCACGTCCTGCTTCTCTGCGGCGGTGGCATCGATGAAACTGGTGATGAGGTCGGCCAGCTCGCCGGGCGCGGCGATCGCCTGCACCGACGCTGCGAGTTCGGGCGGCGCCTGCGGCAGGAGTTCGATGGCCTGTAGCGCGAGCTCTTTCAAATACTGCGCCCGGCCTTCGACCTCTGTGACGTCGCCGGGCGCGTCCGCAAGGCTTTCGAAACGTGCTGCGAGAAACGGCGATCCGAAGAGAAATTCCTTGATCCGGGCGCGTTGTTCTCCCTGGCAGATCAGATGGTGCGTGCCATCGGGAGCGGTGACATAGCGAACGATGGTCGCCGTGGTCCCGATCTCGTAGAGATCGGCCGGCTGCGGCGCATTGATCGTCGGATCCCGCTGCATCAGAACGATCACGCGTCGGCCGCTGCGCAAGGCCTCCTGCGCTGCCGCGATACTTTCCCCCCGGCCGATCGTAAGAGGCAGCACGACGCCCGGGAACAGCGAGGCACCGCGGGTCGGCACCACGGGCAGCGCATCCCCAGGCAATGTCAGCGTTGCCGAAGTTGGCTTGTCGTTTGTGCCAGTCACTGATCGAGTCCCTCCATTGAAGCGTTATGTTTGGGCGCTGCCGGTCTTCACCAGGTCCAGGACAAGGCAGCCATTGATAAAACTGCAGAGCTGCACGTTGAATTCGCCAGGCGGCAGCTCGATGTCACGCTGGAAGAGGCCTCTTGGAATTTCAAGGCGGCGCACGCGGACCTCGTACGCGAGCTCGAGCGATCGCCGCGCTGTGACCCTCAGCCCTCGCCCGAGCCGGTTGACACGAATGCTGTCCGGATCCACGCCCGGCAGGCCCATGGTGATCCGGATGCGCTCCGGGTATTCGAAGACGTCCATGGGAGGTTCCCAGGAACAGCTCTCGCGTTGCGAGCCAAGCAGGCGGAAAACGCGCCGCGTGCCGCGCTCAGCCGCGAGCAGCGCCTCCAGGGCGCGATCCCACATGAACAGAAACTCGCCCTGGCTTCTCACACCACTCCAAAAATCGATACCAGTTACTGATACGTCACTTTGGAGGCGTTCGAGGCGAATTCAACGGGTTGTTGCGGCCGATTCGAGCTGCGGGATCCCGAAGTCCTTCGTCCCCCGGCTCATGGCGCCACCTTCGGGAAGAATCCGCGACTGGCGTCCATAAGAGTGCTGGTACTACGGAATCTGAACCGAGGCGCCGGGCTGGATCCGCGCATCATCATTTGACCGGCATGCGGGCAAGTTCACGGACAGCCGGCAGAATGATCTCGTCCTGATGGCGACGGTACCGGAACACAGGATCCTGGAATGCGTGACGGGGCATGCGAGGCCCGAAGAGGCCGCGATCTCAACGGCTCCTACCGGCAGCCAGGGACCTTGCTGCGGCGATCATCGGATGCTGCGGATCCAAGTTCTGCTCGATGTGCGGCAGCGCTTCTTTCGCCGTGGCCGCCGCAGCAGCAGCATTCCCCGTTGCGAGTTGACAGCGCCCGCGCCAGACGAGTGCTTCGCCGATCCACGCCGAGGACTGCGGGTCGACGGCTTCGGCTCGCGCCCTTTCGATGGCCATCTCGGCGTCCGCGGCCGCCGCCGGATAGTCGTGCTGGTCGTAGGCAATCTCCGTGCGCAGGACGGAAATTCGTCGCCATTCCGGATCTGCAAGACGCCGATTGGCGGGGATCAGCGCGGCGGCTTGCTCCAACCGACGCGCGGCGCCGTCCATGTCGCCCCGCGCGAAATCCAGTTGCGCGTGCGCTATGAGAATCCGTTTCGCATCACGGCGCCGCGTCGCGTCTGTCAGTATCCTCGCCTCCAATGCACCGAGCGGCAGCCAGGCGGTGTCGGCGGACGCAAGATCGCCACGACTGAGGGCCGCTTGAACGGCGAATACCCGGTACGAAGTGACAGCGGACATCATTCCCTGCTTCTCTGCCGTATCCGCCGCCTGAATCAGCCCCGCGGCTGATGCGCCTGGCGAGCCAGCCACCGACTCTGCCAGCAGCCGCGAGGCGTCAAGGTAGAACGGCAGCTCGGCGCCCGGCGCCGCGCTCCGCAGCTTCGCGACCGTCGCGTCAATCAGTGCAAGCGCCTTTACCGGCTGTCCGCCTGCAATCAGGGAATTGCTGCCTACATTAACCATCGCGAAATAGCCGCCGCTGTCGTCGCGCCCGGCGTCAGCAGTGATCGCGATCACCGACTGTTCCGCAGCCCAGGCGCCGCGATAGTCGCCGGCCAACGAGAGCGACCGCGCGTATTCGTGCGCGATGCTTGTGTACCGCGATGTTCGCCCCTGGCCAGCCTGCTCCAGAGTGCGCATCGACTGGCGCATGGTAGCGACGGCACGTTCGTAGTTGCCCTCGCGCTGTGCAATGTGAGCCGTCGCCATGGCGCACTCTGCCGTCAGGCCTGGGGGAACGAGTTCGAGGCGCCTCATATTGGCCTGGCCGATCGCCTCCTGTGCCCGCGCACCGGCCAGATCTCCGCTCTCGGCCGCGTCCTCGGACTTGCCACACGCAATGTCGGCATTCAGATGCGCATCGTCGACGCGCTGCCCGATCGCCTCCGCTTCGCGCATGACAGCGGCACTGCCCTTGAAGTCCGCCACATCGACGTATCGGCCAGAGAGCCCGATCAGCAGGCCGGCTTGCAGCTGCGGATCATTGCTGAACCGGTGGTGGATCATCGTTCGCGCCCGCTCCAGACGCTGATGCACAACTTCACTCGGCGCACGGCTCAGGCTATCGCCCAGGAGAAATTCGGTAAGCTCGCTTTGCGCACTCGCGCGGGTAGCCTCAAATTCGGCCAAGTCGCGCTGCGCTCGCGCTGCAAACAGCTGGAAGATTGCAAATGCACTTGTGATGATCAGCGCCACGGCGAACAAGGTTGCGCTCAAGACGCTGCCTCGGTGTCGGCGCACGAATTTCGCGACCCGGTAGTTCATGGTATCGGGGCGCGCCTCGACCGGCTCATCGTCGAGATATCGCCGCAGATCCTCGGCGAAGGCCCCGACCGATGCGTAGCGCTCCTCAGGCTCCTTCTTCAAGGCTTTGTTGAGGATGTTGTCCAGATCGCCCTCGAGCGAACGGCCTGGAACCGTGGCGATGCCCGCGACGGTGGAAGCGGGCGGAGGAACCTCGCCGACCACGGCTTTGACCAATTCCGCATTCGCGCGCGAGCCGCCTGCGATCGGATGCGATCCGGTTAGGAGCACATAGAGTACAAGTCCCAAAGTGTAGACATCGGTGGCAGTCGACACCGGTTGCCCGAGCAGCTGCTCCGGCGCTGCGTATTGAGGTGTCAACGCCGTGGCGCTCGAGCGCGTCAGCGCGCCCGATCCCGCCTCATCATCGAGAAGCTTCGCGATGCCGAAGTCGAGGAGCTTGACCACACTCTCGCGCGTGACAAAGATGTTGGTGGGTTTGATATCCCGATGCACGATCAAATGACTGTGCGCATGAGCTACCGCGGCCAGGACGTCAAGGAACAGGCTGACGCGTGCCTCGACGTTCAGTTTGTGCCTCTCGCAGAATGCGTCGATGGGCTCGCCCTCGACAAATTCCAGAATGAGGTACGGTTGCGTGCCCTCCAGCACCCCCGCGTCCAGGAGTCGCGCGATATTCGGATGATCGAGGCGACCGAGGAGGTTCCCTTCGATTCGAAAACGCTGCTCGCCAGCGCGGCCGATCCAGGCGGCGTGCACAAACTTGATGGCGACCGTGCCTTCATAGCGTCCATCCGCTCGCCGCGCACGCCAGACGCTGCCCATGCCACCGCGACCAATCTCGGCGTCGATGACATAAGGACCAACCGTGCGCCCGATCAGCGTGGCGGCGCTGTTCTCCGCGACTGGAAGTGGCGCGGGGCCTGCCAGGAACTCCGAGAATCCGGCTTGCTCGCTCGCGGCGAGTGCGTTGGCGACCAGCTCCGCCATGGCGGGGTCTGATCCCCGCAGATTTGCGAGCCACGCCGCGCGCGCCGGTCCGTCAAGATCCAGCGCCTGATCAAGGTAGTCGCTCAGTGAGCGCCATTCATCCGCGGAAATGTCCGCCATCGTCTTCTCCCCTGAACGCCGCGCACGCGTGGAAGGAACGACAATCCGCCGGCATGCATCATTAGATCGGATTGTGGTATGGAAAGGCGCCACCACCCCCCGCGCAAGGCTTCGGCCCAGCATGCCGAAACGCCGAACCACTGGCAAACGGCGGCCGTGTGTCATCGCGCTATGACGCGTCGCCAACGGGCGAGGCGGGAGCGTACTCTCTGGCATTAAACTTCGTGGATATTGGGGAGCGTCCTTTATGTCGCGTCTGCGCGTCTTCGTACTGACGTCACTCGCCATGCTGGCGTTTGCGGGGAACTCACTCCTTTGCCGGCTCGCTCTCAAGCACAGCAGCATCGACGCGGCGAGCTTTACGGCCATCCGACTGCTGTCCGGTGCCGCCATGCTGTGGCTGGTCGTGCGCGCGCGAAGCAGCAGGGCAGCAGGCCGCGGCAGCTGGCTGTCGGCGCTCGCGTTGTTCGCATACGCCGCCGGCTTTTCCTTCGCCTACGTCAATCTGTCGGTGGCGACGGGAGCCTTGCTGCTGTTCGGAGCTGTGCAGGCCACAATGATAGGTGTCGGAATCTGGAGGGGCGAACGCTTGCACGGGCCGCAGCTCATCGGCTTGCTGCTGGCCGTCGGTGGACTCATCGGCTTGCTGCTTCCCGGCCTGTCGGCGCCACCCGCTACAGCGGCCGCGCTGATGCTGGGTGCTGGTGTCGCGTGGGGCCTTTATTCCCTGCGCGGCAAGGGCGCCGGCGATTCCACAAGAGTAACTGCCGGGAACTTTCTTCTTGCTGCACCGATGGCTTTGGTATTGAGTCTGCTCCACATAAACAGCACCTCACTGGATCCTGCCGGCGTCTTGTACGCCATCGCGTCCGGCGCGCTGGCTTCCGGGCTCGGCTATGCAATCTGGTACGCGGCGCTGCCCGCGCTGAAGGCCACCACTGCCGCCGTCGTGCAGCTGTGCGTGCCGGTCATTACGACGCTGGGGGGGCTCGCCTTCCTGGGCGAGCCGATAACACCTCGCGTGATGCTGGCCTCGGGCGCCATCCTCGGCGGCATCGCTCTCGTGGTTCTCGGCGCGCGACGCGCCGTTGCCGCGCGATCTCGTTAGTCGCGCTGTCCGCGACATGGCGCCCTCTCTATATATAAAGAGTGGCTCAACACCGTGCGTCCTCCAGATGGATGACATCGGCGTCTGCCGAGTTGAAGAGCCGTTCGACGAACACCGCGCGTCGCTCCAGGACGCGGCGTTGATTGATGTAGCCCTTGTCGGTGATCTCGCCTGCATCGATTGATGGGGCTTCAGCGAGAAGGAGCGCACGGCATGCGAAGGTCGAGGATCCGCCGCCGGCGGCACGCAGCTCCGCCAAGCCCTGCTGCACGCGCAAGCGAACCGCCGCGCTCAAGAGTGGGTCCGCAGTAACGTCGCACAGCGAGCGGCAGCCAGCCAGGTTTGGAAAGATCAGCAAGCCGATCTCATCACGTTCATGCCCCGCAACGACAACGTCGGCGGCGATCGGCGCCAATGCCTCTAACGCACGCACGCGCAGCATGCCGACGTTGACCCACGTCCCGGTCGTCAGCTTGAAATTCTCGGCAATCCGTCCGTCGAACAACAATCCGAGCTCAGGCTTGTCGGTATCGACGAAGCGCACGGCGTCACCGGTCAAATAGAACCCTTCGTCATCGAAGGCGTTCGCCGTGAGGTCGGGGCATTTCCAATAACCTGGCGTGACGTTCGGGCCACGCACGCGAATTTCGATCCGCTCGCCGGTGGGCGCGAGTTTCAGCTCGCATCCCGGAATGGGCAGTCCGATAACGCCGGAGCGCTCGGCTTGAAAGTGGCAGGAAGTGACAAGCGGTGCCGTTTCCGTTGCTCCCCAGGCGGAGACGAGTGGAATGTCCCGGCCCACCGTCTCCCGCGCGAGCGTACTCATTGCATCCCAGAGATTCTGTGGAAGGGCGGCGGCCGCATAGAAAACAACCTGCATCCGGCTGAAGAATGTCCGGCGCAGATCCTCGCTCCCGCGCAAGGCCGCAACCAGCATGTCGAAGCCGCGCGGTACATTGAAATAGATCGTCGGAGCTATGTCCTTCAGGTTCGCGACCGATGCGTCGAACAGACCCGGCGCCGGCCGTCCGCCGTCGATGTAGAGAGTCCCGCCGTTGCGCAGGACCAGATTGAAATTGTGGTTGGCGCCGAAAGTGTGGCTCCAGGGCAGCCAGTCGACGACGGTGGGCGGCGACGCCGCGAGGAAAGGCCATATCTGCGCGATGGCTTGCTGATTCGAACACAGCATGCGCTGCGTGTTGATGACGCCCTTCGGTTCGTTGGTCGAGCCGGAGGTGAAGAGAAGTTTCGCGATCGTATCGGGACCGACGGCGTCGAATGCGCGCGTCGTGCGCTCCTCGTCATCGAGCCCTGGCAGCGCGCCAACGATCACAGTCGCCTGATGCAACTCGTGGATCGCCTGCAAGGCTAATGCAAAAGTACCGCCGCGTGCCGCGAAGATCACGCTTGGCTCGAGTGCGCACACAATTGACTTCAGGCGCACAAAATCTTTGGACATCAGCGAGTAAGCAGGGGAGATCGAAGCGCTCGGCACGCCGACGTGCATGGCCCCAAGCATGGCAAGCGCATGCTCGATGGAATTCTCCGAGAGAATGGTGAGAGGTCGAGATGCGGACGCGCCGC
>JBGPLJ010000170.1:0-7641 GCA_041486385.1 Steroidobacteraceae bacterium | reverse complement strand
CATGTGACCATGGCCGAGGACAAAACCGGCATCAAGCGCAACCTCGACCGCGCACTGCAGATGATCGACTTCGGCGTCGGCTATCACTGGGAGTTGCCGGCGCGCCTCGTGGTGTTCCCCGAATACTTCCTGCAGGGGGTCACGACTCCCGGAAAAGGCGAGCACACAATCGAGACCTTCATGAAGAAGGCGATCACATTTGACGGGCCGGAGTTCAAGGCGCTGGCCGACAAGGCACGCGAGTATCAGCTCTACATCTGCGGCGGCGGAATCGTGGAAAAGGTGCCGCAATTTCCGGACCGCTGGTTCAACACCGCCTTCATCATCGATCCCAAGGGTGATCTCGTGCTGCGCTATCACAAGTGGCACATCCCGGCCTCGATCGGTCTCGGCACGAGCCCGCATGACCTTCTCGACGAGTACCGCGAGGTGTTTGGAACCGACATCAAGACGCTGTTCCCGGTCATCGACACCGAGATCGGCAAGCTCGGGACCATGACCTGCCACGACGGTTGCACGCCCGAGGTATCGCGCGCGCTTGGCTACAACGGCTGCGAGGTCATCTGCCACCCGGTCGCGCTGCAGGAAGCCGAAGGCGTTTCACCGCCCTGGGACTTCTGGATGTTCACGCGCCGCACGCGCGCCCACGACAACATGGCCTATGTGCTCGGCTCGAACTGGGGAACGGTCGACTACGCCTACTATCCCAAGGCGTTCTGCCCGGGAAACTCCTTCGCCATCGATTACACCGGCATGGTCATGCGCCATGCACCCTACCCCCAGGAGCAGGTGCTGGCCGCAACGATCGATATCGAAGCGTTGCGCGAGCACCGATCGCGCTGCAATCACAACTGCTGGGTCGATATGCGCACGGAAGGGTTTCGACAGATCTACGAAAAGCCGATCTACCCGGCGAACCAGTTCCCGACGGGCAAGCCCCCGCGCACGCTGGCCGACAAGATGGCGCCACTGAAGGAAGTGTTCCGCACGCTCTATGGCCGTGGCCAATTCATGCCGCCGGCCGGCAAGACGGTCGACGACATGGCCAATCTGCACGCCGAGCGCGTCAGGAATGCGCAGGAACGCGGTGCGTTGAAAAAGAGCTGACGAGGAGGAGCGCGATGAAAGTTCACTCCCCACTCGCCAACATGGACATCGGCATCGGTGACGTCGAACGCAAGGGCAATGACCTCGTTCTGAAATCGGGCCCGGGCAGCTCGATCGATGCGGTGATCACCGTTTCCGCGCGGGAAGTTGTGCGCACGATCGGTACCATACTGTCGACCCCCTCCGGCTTGCTCTTTGTCCTCGGCCTGCCGTTCTTCTGGCTGCGCGAGCGGTTTGCTTGGGGCGCGGCGGCGAGCGCGATTCCCCGCTCCTCCCTGCAGACCGTGGACATCAACAAGCCATGGTAGATGCAGATATCACGATGATCATCGCCCGCATGGCGCGTGATGCCATCGTACCCGTGGTCGTGATTGACGATGCTGGCAACGCTGCACCCCTTGCCGCTGCCTTGGCGGCGGGCGGCTGCGGCCTGATTGAAGTCACGCTGCGGACCGCGGCTGCGCTGCCGGCGATAACGACAATCGCCAGGAACCCGGCGGTGGCGGTCGGCGCGGGCACCGTACTCAATGCCGCTCAGGTGCGCACAGCTCATGCCGCCGGCGCCCGCTTCATCGTCTCTCCCGGCCTTGACGCTGCGGTGGTCGAAACTGCGCGCTCACTCGATCTGCCGGTTGTACCGGGCATCAGTACGGCATCCGAACTGCAGGCAGCCTGGAACCTGGACCTCAGGCTCGTGAAATTCTTTCCGGCCAATATTGCAGGCGGCGCGCCCGCGATCCGTGTGCTGGCGTCGATCTTCCACGACATGCGGTTCATGCCAACCGGCGGCATCCTTGACGCGAACCTGCCGGATTACCTGGCCATCCCTGCCGTGATTGCCTGCGGTGGCAGCTGGCTCGCACCGGCGGAGCTCATCGCCGCAGGCAATTTTGTCGAGATCACCCGCCGCACCGCTGCGGCCATGTCGATCGCACAGCTCGCGCGCCACAAACAATAGACCATCAAGGTTTCCCTTCGAGGCAACCGCAGCGGCGCCAATGAGGCATGATTGGAGCCGATCATGCGCGGAGTAGACCCATGAACCGACGTTTGCCACCCCTGGTCGCGATGCGTGTATTCGAATGTTCCGCGCGGTACATGAGCTTCACGCGCGCCGCCGATGCGCTCGGCGTAACGCCGCCGGCTGTCAGCCACCAGATCAAAGCGCTGGAGGACTGGCTCGGCACGCCGCTCTTCAAACGCCTCAACCGCTCGATCAAGCTGACCAAGGCGGGCGAACTTTACGCGCCGCTCCTGACGAGCGCTTTCGACATCCTGGTCGAGGCGACCAACAAGGTCCTCAACATGGGTGGCGCCCGCATCCTGAAGGTCGCGGCGCTCGATTCATTCTCGGCCGTATGGCTGCTGCCACGCTTGCACCGTTTCCGCGAGCGTCACGCGGATCTCGACGTGCGCTTCACCACGCTCGGCCAGGATTCCGACCCGCTGTCGAGCGGCAGCGTCGATCTCGAGATCCGCTATGGCCACGGCTCGTGGCCATCGCTGCACGTGAGGGAAATCATGCGCGAGGATATTTTCCCGGTGTGCAGCCCGAAGCTCCTGGATGATCGCCATCAGCTCAAGACGCTGAGCGACCTCAAGCATTTCGACCTGCTGCACGATGTCGCCACGCTCGACTGGAAGAGT
This sequence comes from Steroidobacteraceae bacterium, assembly GCA_041486385.1. Lineage (GTDB taxonomy): Bacteria > Pseudomonadota > Gammaproteobacteria > Steroidobacterales > Steroidobacteraceae > JBGPLJ01. The sequence goes on along the minus strand of JBGPLJ010000170.1, from coordinate 4,887 downwards.
TTCCTGTCGCACTTCGGCGTCACCGACGTCGACCCGGAACGCGGCTACGGATTCACCCAGTCACATTTCGTTCTGCAGGCCTGCATCGATGGCAACGGCGTGGCGCTCGGCCGCGAGGCCATCGTCGCCGAGGCGCTCGCCAAGGGCCAACTGGTGCGGCCGCTCAAGGAAAGCGTGCCGTCCGAGTACTCGTATTACATAGTCACGCGCGAAGAGGAGTCCGATCTTCCGCACATCAAGAGCTTTGCGGCATGGCTGATCGAGGAGACCCGCAGCTTCATGGAAGAGCACAAGATCCGTCACAGCCGCGAGCAAGCCTGAGCTGCGAGGATGAAACCGATGGTGTGCGCCATGCCCGCATGCCAGGGCGCGGGGCACGTCATCTGCGGCGTGTGGTCAGGAATGACCACGCCATCAAATTCGTTGCGCGCGAGAATCGAGAGGATGCGGAGCATGTCTACGTCACCCTCATCGATGAACGTCTCGCGATAGCGCGGCACCTTGCCCACCACATTGCGCAAATGAATGTAGGCAATCTTCCTCTGCTTGCTGTAACGGTCCACGACCTCGTAAATGTCACCTTCCGTCATCTCCGCCAGTGTTCCGACGCAAAGCTCCAGAGCGTTGCTCGGGCTCGGAACGAGGTCGATCAGGCGTTGATACATGTGAGGCTGGTAGACGAGTCGCGGCTGGCGACGCATGGTGGGCATGGGTGGATCGTCGGGGTGGGCGGCCAGCCGCACGCCGGATTGCTCGGCAACCGGGAGCACGTCGTGCAGAAATCCCTGCAGGCGGCGCCACAATTCTTCGTGAGAGATTGAAGGCAGCGTGCCGGCGGGAGCACCGGGATCGTAGACCATGTTCCACACCATGCCGTTCGGAATGGGTTCATCATCGGCAGGACCGTCCATGCCGAGCGTTACAGCTCGGCCGCGTCCGAGTGGAGCGCGGACGCGGCCGCAGACGCCCGCCAGGCTGAAGTTGTAACCGAGGACCGGGATGCGGGCTTCTCCCATCCGGCGAATGATGGTCTTCACCTTTTCGATTTGTTGCGGACGTTGCGGGCCGTCGAGAAGAATGTCATGCCAGTGCGCGGGGTCGAGATTCTCGATGGCCGCCAGAACCAGCCCCGCGTCTTCGATCTCGCGGCGAAGATTGGTCAGTTCTTCGACCGTCCACAACTTCTCGGGGTCACCCGCCACTCCCCACGGCTCGTATTTCGCGCCCGTCGGCTGATTGTTGCGCGGGTTCGACGCACCGTTGTTGAAATAGTCGACCAGGTGGACAACCACGTGAGTGCAGCCGGCCTGGCGCGCGAAGTCGTAGTAGTCGCGCGTCAACATGTGGCGATAAAGTCCCAGGCCGATTTTCATAGACGTCAGAGCAGCAGCTTTGCCTTCTACATGATGCCGTGCGTTTCGAACGCAGTGACCGCGCGGCTCCCTTCCTCAAGCGCCTGTCTGACGAGTTTTTCACCGCGGACCTTTTCGAGCGCCTTGGCGAAGACCTCGTCGGCCGCCTTGGCGGGGACCACGCATACGCCGTCGATATCTCCGAAGATGATGTCTCCCGGCCGCAAGCGCACGGCGCCGATTTCCAGTGGGACTCGAAAATCAACCACTTTGCAGCGTGGCGAGGAATCCTGGCCGTAGGGGCCCCAGGAGAAAGTCGGGAAATTCAGTTCGAGGATAGCCTTGGTATCGCGCGTATAGCCATTCAGAACAGCGCCGCTGCTGCCGAGCTTGCGGGCGCGAACGCTCATCAGTTCTCCCCAAAGCGCGTTGCGCGGCGACGAGCCCGTATTGACGTAGACCTCGTTCCGGCGAAGGTCATCCAGAGCCTCGAGCATCAGGCCGAAGGGCTTTGCCATGAGTGGATTCGCGGTTCCCGCTACTTTTTCCGCGAAGACGTCCACCGACAGCACAGGCAGGGCGCGGCCGACGATGACCATGTCGGCTCGCAACGGTCGCACCCGGGGAGGGAGAAACTGATGCTGCAGTTCGAGCTTGTCCATCACATCGCCCACCACACAGGTGAACAGTTCCCGCTTGACGATGGAGAAGAGCTCGTCGTCGGTTTTCCAGAGCTTCGTCATTGGATGCGTGCCATCACCGCCTTGGTCTCGGTGTAGATCATCAAGCCTTCCTGGCCGTGCTCGCGGCCCCAACCCGACTGCTTCATGCCACCGATCGGCATGCTGAGCTCCGGGATGCCGTGGCTGTTGATCCAGACGATGCCCGACTTGATCTCGGCCGCCGTTCGATGAGCGCGTGACAGGTTCTGCGTCCAGACACTTGCTGCCAGGCCGTAGATGGAGTCATTGGCATGACGAACCGCGGTCGCCGCGTCATCGAAGGGCATGACCGTCACTACGGGTCCAAAGATTTCCTCATGCACCACGGGCTTCGCGCCATGAGCACAGGCAACGACCGTCGCGGGATAGAAAAACCCGGGTCCCGCCAGCGGCGCGCCGCCCGACAGAATCTCGACGCCCGCGCCGCGGCTGCGCGCGACGATGTCATTAACTGAGCGGCGGTGTGCATCCGAGATGAGTGGACCCATCTCGGATTCGGCATCAAGGCCTGGACCGACTTTGATACACGACGCAATTGTGGAAACAGCTGCGCACACTTCCGCGTACACGGAGCGCTCCGCGTAGATGCGCGAGCCCGCGACACAGACCTGGCCGGCATTGGAAAATATCGCGCGCGCGGCGCTCGGGATCGCATCGTCGAGATTCGCATCCGCGAAGATAATGGTTGGCGACTTGCCGCCGAGCTCGAGCGACAGCCGTTTGAGATTACCCTGGGCAGCGCTGAGGAGCTCCTTGCCAACGGACGTCGAGCCCGTGAACGCCAGCTTGTCGACGTCCTTGTGCATCGCCAGCGCCTGACCGACCACGCGCCCCCGCCCGCTCAGAATGTTGACCGTGCCCGGCGGGATACCCGCTTCCAGCAATAGCTCCCCCAGCAGCAGCACCGACAGGGTCGAAAGCTCGGCCGGCTTCAATACGACCGAACAGCCGGCCGCCAGCGCCGGCGCGAGCTTCCATGCCGCCGCCACCACTGCGCCGTTCCACGGGATGATCTGGCCAACCACACCCACGGGCTCATGGCGGACGTAGCCGTGAAAATCCAGGCCTGGAACCGACGCCTCGAACAGATGCCCGTTCAGCTTGGTGCACCAGCCCGCGTAGTAGCGGAAGGTTTCCGCGGCATGCGGCACCTCGTGCTCGCGGGCGGAGGCGAAGAGTTTGCCGCCGTCAAGGCATTCGAGTTCCGCGAGAGTCTCGGCGTTGGCGTCGATGAGCTCGGCAACGCGCCACAGCAACTGCTGGCGCCGCGCGGGTGTCAGCCGGCGCCAACGCCCATCGTCAAAGCTCTGCCGGGCCGCGGCGACCGCGCGCAGTACATCGGCTTCCTGTGCCTCGGAGAAGCTGCCCACCGCGGCGCCGGTCGCCGGATCGATGGCTGAAATGCGGTGCGCCTCGTCGGCCTCGATCCACACATCGCCGATCAGGAATGGGCGGCTGCGCGCCAGGAAACGACGCGTTTTGTCCGATACCGAATGCACTCGCGCCACTTTTCTGTCCCTGTGTCGTTGACGGTCAGGTCATCCCGGTGGACCCATCATATAGTCGGCAAGTACGCGTAGTACCGCGTCATTCTCATGCGCGAGACCAACGGTGATGCGCAGACAGTGCGCGGGACCGCCGACGGCCACCGGGCGCGGAATGATGCCGTTCTTTTCGAGCGCTGCCGCCGCGCCCTCGGCAGTATGCACGCCGTCGAGGAAACGGATGAGATAGAAATTGGCGTAACTCGGCACGAACTCGACGCCCGCATGCGCCGCGCTGATCGCGCGGCGGATGCGCTCGAGCTCATGATGATTATAGTCACGGACGAACCTGCTGTACTTGACGTCGCGGACCGCGGCGGCCGCCGCCGCCATCGCATCGGTCGAAGCATTGAACGGCGTGCGGATACGCTGAATCGCATCGATGATGTTGGCAGGCGCGTACGCCCAGCCGATGCGCAGGCCCGCCAGGCCGTAGAGCTTGGAAAAGGTCCGGGTCATCACGGCGTTCGCCCCAGCCTCCACCAGGGACGCGCCGTCGTCGAAATCGCCGGCGACCACGTAGTCCGCATAGGCGCTGTCGACGAGCAGTACGATGCCGGGCGCGAGCTCCCGATGCAGGCGCCAGAGCTCGCTCTTTGGAATGTATTGCCCGACCGGATTGTTCGGCGAGGCGAGAATGACCATGCGCGTCTTGTCCGTGACAGCGCGCAACATGCTGTCGGCATCGGGGCGCAGATCTGGTTCATCGGCCATCACCACGCGCGCACCCTGCGCCGTCGCATGCACCATCGACATCGTGAAACTGTAGCGGCTGAAGACAACCTCATCGCCGGGCCGCACGTAGGAACGGATCAGCAATTGTTGCACTTCGTCGGAGCCGTTGCCGCAAACGATGTTGTCGACTGGGAGCCCGAACGTCTCCGCGATGGCGGTGCGCAGCTCGATCTGTGCGCCGTCAGGATAGCTGTAAAGGGCACTCGCGCAATTCTGATACGCCTCGATTGCAAGCGGCGACGGGCCGTGATGTGACTCATTCGCCGACAGCTTGATCGGATTTTCATGGCCCGGGATCTGACTCTTGCCCTGCCGGAATGGCGTGAGACTCGCAAGAGCCCGATTCGGTTCGGGCAGGGGAGCGGGCGAGATTGCCTTCTTGCTCTTCGCGGTCACGGGATTCTCGCTTTCATGCCGCCGCATGGGTGGGAGGCCTGATGATGAAGGGCCAAGGACTCGCCATGTCGGCCACGGGCACCTCGATGAGGACCGGCGCATCGAGATCGAGCGCAGCCTTGATGGCCGCATTCAGTT
>JBGPLJ010000169.1:0-7643 GCA_041486385.1 Steroidobacteraceae bacterium | reverse complement strand
GGTACGTCAGACGCTCGAGGACATGTCGGCCGCGCTCGACGGGCTGGGTGCGATGGTGGTATCGGCCGTGGGCGGTGTCGCGGTCCATGGACGGCCAGATGCCGCGGAATTTCTGGCCGCCGTCGGCCACGATGCACGCCTTGCGCGCGGCGCCATCGGGCTCGTCGTGAGCCGCAAGTCGATCAGCTCGCTGCTCATCGACAATCTCAACGCGTCGGTCCACGTTCGTGCGCTGCTCACGGATCTGTTCCTGGTCGAGCAAGCGCTCAAATCGACGCACCCATAGCGCTCGGGCGTGGCGAACCCAGCGGTGGCCAGTTGATCGGTCGCTAGCTCTTTTCGTCCGCGACGGCGCGTGTGAGCTTGACCAGGGACGCGGCCGGCGGATCGAAGAAAGTCGCGCGCAAGCGTCCGGTCCGATCGACGAGGTACACCTGCGAGGTGTGCTGCATCAGGTAGTCGCCTGCGGCATTGGTCGGCGGGCCCTTGAAGAAAATCGCCTGGAATTGCCGCGCGATCTCGAGTACGACCTTGGGGTCGCCGGTGAGGCCGATGAAGTCCTTCGAGATCGGTGCCAGATACGCCTTCATCGCGGCCGGCGTGTCGCGTTCACCGTCGACGCTGATCATCACCACTCGCGCGTGGCTCACCGCCTTGTCATGCGAAGCGTGTACGGTCTTCAGTTCGCGCAGGATCACCGGGCATACGTTTGGGCAGTGAGCGAAGCCGAAGAAGAGCAGAACGGGTTGGCCACGAAGCTTGCTCAAGCGCATGGCCTTGCCGTTTTGATCGGTGAGCTCGAAGTCCTGGAGCGCCTTGGGCGGCTCTGCAATCAATACCTTGTCGAGCACCGGCAATGGTGCCGGTAATATCGAGGCAGCCGGCAGTGCGAGCGTTGAGACCAACAGCCCCACTGCCATTGCAACAATGCGCGTCATGGTGACTATTGTCCCTTGAACGCAACCAGCTGCATGATCCATCCGCCCGCCGGTGACAACGCTGCTGTCGCGTTGTAGCTGCCGGTCGTCGCAACGATCCGATCTTCCAGGATATTGCCGTCCGTGGTGATCACGCGGTTGGTGAACCCGGTGCCGGCGCCGCTGGTACGGCTGATGACGTAGTTCGCGCCGATCAGCAGATCATTCGCGTAGGTCGTGGTAACGGCAGCGCTGTCGCTGGTTGCAGTGGATCCGGTCGCCGACTTCACCACGTCCACCGGCGTCGTCGGGTTGATGCCGCTGTACTCGGCAATGCGCAGGTCGGGGTAGGGCACCGCGGCGTCGAATGTGATCGTCACGCTGTTCGTACCGGCACCCGATGCGACGATGTTCGAAGCGTAGTAGATCGCCTGCTGTCCGAGGCCTGCGAGCGACGTCGGTGCGGCCGCGGCGGGCTTATAGGTGTGTCCGCGCGTGTCAGTGACCGAGAGCACATGCGAGGTCATGTCGTTCCAGCCAATGACAACGACATTGAGGTTGCCGGCGACTTGAGCACTCGTATAGGTCGCTGCTACCGTCGTGGTCGAAGCTCCCGGCGCCGTACTGTTGCGCTGGACGAATGCGATCGGCACGGCGGCGACCGCCGTTGTCATCGCGCTTACCGTCGCGGAATACGCGCTGAAGTTGCCCGCCGCATCGGTTGCACGCATGCGATAGCTGTAGCTCGTGGAAGCGATCAGCCCCGTGTTGCTGTAGGTGAGCGTCGTTACCGTGGTCAGGACCGCGAAACTCGCGCACCCGGCGCCCTGGCAGCGCTCGATCTGGTAGCCGGTGACTCCGACGTTGTCGGTCGACGTCGTCCAGCTTACGTTGATCTGGCTTGACCCTGCGGCACTTGCGGCGGGGCTGCCCGGCGCTGTGGGCGGTGTCATGTCGGGCGGCGGGGTTTGCGTCGTCGCGGTCGCAATCGTCGAATACCCGCTCGTATTGCCCGCCGCATCGGTCGCGCGGACCTGATAGCGGTAGGGGGTCGTCGCCGCGAGCCCGGTGTCGCTGTAGCTGAGGGTGGTCGCAGTCCCAATCTGCGCGAAGATCGTGCAGGTCGCGCCCAGGCAGCGCTCCACGCGATAACCGGTCACTCCGACATTGTCGGTCGAGGCCGTCCAAGTGAGGTTGATCTGGCTGGTGGAGACCGCCGTCGCTGCGAGGGTACCCGGCACGGTCGGCGACTGCGTGTCGCCGCCACCGCCGCCTGATCCACGGAACGCGACCAACTGCATGATCCACGGACCGGAGGGAGAGAGCGCAGCGGTTGCGTTGTAACTGCCCGTGGCCGTTACGAACCGGTCTTCGAGCAAGTTACCGTCCGAACTGATCACGCGGTTGGTGAATCCCGTGCCAGCGCCCGTCGTGATCGTTGCCACGTAGTTCGCACTCACCAGCAGATCGTTCGCGACGTTCGTCGCGACGGAGCCCGTGTCGCTCGTCGCGGTGGATCCGGTCGCCGCCTTGACGACATCCACTGGCGTTACGGCATCGATGCCGCTGTATTCGGCAATACGCAGGTCGATGAAGGGCGCGGCCGAGTCGAAGGTGACCGTCACCGTATTGGCATTGGCCGCCGAGGCGGTGATGCCGGCGGCGTAATAGATCGCCTGCTCCCCGAGTCCTGCCAGGGAGGTCGGTCCGACGGCGGGCTTATACGTGTGCCCACGCGTGTCGGTCACGGACAAGATGTTGGATGTGGTGTTGTTCCAGCCGACGGCGATGACATTCAGATTGCCTGCGGTCTGTGCCCCCGTGAAGGCAAGCGACACGGTTGTCTGTGCTGAACCCGGAGTCGCGCTGTTGCGCTGTGCGAAGGCGATCGGAACCGGCGCAGCCGGGATCGCAGTCGTCGTTCCCGAGTAGGTGCTGAAATTGCCTGCTGCATCGGTCGCACGCACACGGTAGCTATAGCTGGTCCCTGTGGTCAGACCAATGTTGCTGTAATTCGTCGTCGTGACCGTCGTCAGCAATGCAAAGGACGAGCAGCCCGCTCCCTGGCAGCGCTCGATCTGGTATCCCGTGACGGCAACGTTATCGGTCGACGCCGCCCAGCTCAGATTGATCTGAGTGGACGATGCCACCGTTGCCGCAAGGCTGCCCGGGGCCGTTGGCGCAGTTAAGTCGGGTGCCACCGGGGTCGCGGCGCTCGCCGTCGCCGAGTACACGCTTAGATTCGCCGCTGCGTCGGTTGCCCGCACCCGGTAGCTGTAGCTCGTCGTGGCGGCGAGGCCGGTGTTGTTGTAGCTCGTGCCGGTCACGGTCGTGAGAAAGGCAAAGCCCGCGCATCCCGCTCCCTGACAGCGCTCGATCTGATAGCCCGTCACGCCGACGTTATCCGTCGACGCCGTCCAGCTCAGGTTGATCTGGCTCGACGACGCAGCGACAGCCGCAGGACTGCCCGGCGCAGTCGGTGCCGAGAGATCGGGCACCGAAACGACATTCCACATGAAGGCCGTGGAATCGCTGAGTGCGCCGTTGCTCACGCTGACTGTGACATTGCTGCTGCCCGCCGCGGTCGGCGTTCCTGTCACGTGGCCTGTGCTGGAGTTGATGCTGAGCCCGGCAGGGAGCCCACTTGCCGTGAACGTCAGTGTGGCGCTGTTTGGATCGCTTGCCGGAATCGCGACGTCGACCGCAATGCCAACCGTACTGTTCTGAGTACCGGGATTTGAAATGACCGGTGCGCCAGTGGGCGCAGGCGCGGATGTTTCCTGCCCACCGATCTGCGATACATAAGCGACGACTTTGGCGAGATCCGTGTCCGCGAGCGCCACGTTGTTGTGCGCGCGGATCGCATCGGTCAACGTCGCCGCCGAGCCGTCATGCAGGTACGGCGCTGTGGCCCACGCGTCACGCAGTGTCGGTGTGTCGATACCCGGGAGCGGGCCGCCGAGACGCTGGCCGCTCGCAGGCTTCACGGTCCCGATGTTGCGAAGAGTTGCGGCGCCACTCTCGGTGAATGCCGCACCCCGGTGACACTGCGCGCAGTTCGCATTCTGGAAGAGGGCTTTGCCTGCCACCGCATCGGTGGTCAGCGTGCCGTCCGCATTGCGATTCGGGCTGCTCGCAAAGGTATTGAGCGAAGCAAGGTACGCGGCGATGGCATCAAGGTCGGCGCTGATGCCCGCCTTCGGGTCGCCCAACGGCTGACTGCGTGTGCCGGTATTGAAGTCGGTGTCCGACATCAGGCCCGTGCCGCCAGACAGAGCGCGTATCTGACCCTCGAAGTCCTGCACCTCGTCAAAGTTGGCGCTCCAGTGGAGGAATCCCTGGGCGGTTCCGGCTCGGCCGCGCAGGTTGATCGTGTTGCGCAGGCCCTCGCCAAAGCCGCCGAGGTCCCACACCCGGCCATCGTGGCCGCCGTCATTGTGGCAGGTGGCGCAGCTGAGGTAGCGGTCGCGGGCAAGCCGCGTGTCACGGGCGTCATAGAAGAGTTGTTTGCCCGTCAGCACCTGGGCGCTCAATTTTTCCGTCGCCACGGCGTTCAAGGTGCCGAGCAGAGGTGCGCTCCATTGACCGTTGTTCACGAGGCTCGTGAGATCGAAGACGCTGATGCTTCGATCCATGAAGTTATTGACGTAAAGCTTTGATCCATCGGGCGAAACAACCAATCCCTGCGGCGCTCGGCCGACGTTGATCCGAAACAGTTCGAATTTGCCATGCGCGTCGACTACCGCAACTTCGCGGCTCGTTTCCAGCGCGACAAAGAGGAACACGCCATAGCGGTCGTAGGCCGCCGCGCTGCCGACGCTGGAGTTATCGTGATCAATGCGGGCGGCGTAGTCCTCGGCGCCGGTGCCAAGATCGATACGCGAACTGATAGCACGGACCGTGTTCTGGAAATTGAGTCCAAGGCCGTTTCGCTGCGTGCCGCGGCCGATGTTGTCCTGCTTGGATGGCACCCACGCTGCGCTTCCATCCGGCGAAACCACAGCGCCGCCGAGGTAGTTCGGGAATCCCGATCCCTGGTTTTCGAAGTCCGGTTTGCTGCTTGCCTGCAGCACGATCGTATTGAGCACCGTCATCGCACTGGCGTTGACGACCAGTACCTCGCCACCGGCGTTGACGCCGCCGACCTGCGTTTGCACAGCGAGGGTCTCTTCACCGGGCAAGCGGCGTGTAACGAATCGGGAAACGTAAACCGTTGCGCCGTCCCCGCTGATCGACAGATGCCGTGGATTGGCTCCGACGGCGAGACTCGCGACTTGCGCGCCGCTCGCGGCATCGAGTTTGAGCAGGTTCCCGGTCGCCTCGAGCACGACGAAGGCATAACCGCCCGTGGGCGCGAAAACGATGCCGAACGGCTGCGACGCGAACGGCAGGCTGATCGTGCGCGTCAGCGCGAGTGTGTTCGCGTCGATGACCGAGATGCTGGCGGACAGCTTGTTGGTTACCCAGATCTCGCCGCTCGGCGAGACCGCGAGCGTGCGCGGTGCGCTGCCGACCGCAATCTCCGCGAGCTTGACATTGGTGACGGCGTCGAACGCCGTAGCGGTGTCGTTGTCCTGATTGACAACCCACACCCGTGAGTTGCTGCCGCTGCGCGTCTCATAGGCAATATTGCTCGACACGACCGCGCGCTTCGCCGTCGGGGGCAGGTAGACAGTTTGCGCGAAGGTCTGTACTTGCGCGATACCCCGCGCGTCGGTCGCCGTGACGGTCACGTAGTAGACGCCGGGCGCCGTGAACGCGTGCGTGATAGTCGCCGAGCTCGAATAGGCCGTCTCTGGCGTGCCGTCGTCGAAGAACCACTTGTACTGCGGGTTGACGCCGTTTTGTGAGCTTGCGGTGTAGGTTGCAATGCTGTTCGTGACGCGCGGTGCCTGCGAGGGCATGGGATTGAGGATGAGCGCGGCCTGATCGATCACCGTCCAGGTGAAATTGGTCGTCGTGGGCGCAATCGTGTCGCTGACGGTGACCGCAGCATTGAACGTGCCCGCCGTCGTCGGCGTGCCACTGATGAAGCCCGCGTTGGTCGTGATCGACAAGCCTGGCGGCAGGCCGGTTGCCGAATAGGTGAGCGGATTGCCGTCTGGATCGCTGGCGCTGATCGTGAGATTCACGGGCACGCCGACGAAGCTCGACTGATTGCCAGGATTCGTCACGCTCGGCGGCGAATTGACGGCAGTCGATGTGATGGGCGCCTGGCGGCAAAGCACGCCGAAGTTGTTGATCTGGGTGGCGCCGTGGCCGTACAGCGCGTACACGGGATTGCCCGTTCCGCAGCTTTGCGAGGGCTGGGCGTTACCGATGGTTGAACCAACGGGTCCGAGCGCTTGCGCCGTGCCGGTTGTGCGACCAGTGCCGGTCAGCGCCTTGCACTCGAAGTTGAGCTGGTTGACGAACGTCGCCGAACCGCCACTGAAGCCCGTGATCCCGTAGTCGCGGGGGCAGGTCTTGGTGAAGGCCGTCCCGCCGCTGCCGCCGCCGTTTCCTCGGTTGACCGGATTGCCGATCCAGTGGCCGGATTGGTCAACGGTGATGCATTGCACACCCACCTGGTAGACATAGTCCGTGGTCGACGCCCTACCGTAGATGCCCGCGACCACTTCGTTGGCGTTGCATGCGAGATTGAAAGCCGTGCCGCCGCTGCCGCCGATGGTCGGCGTGTAATCGAGCACGATATTCGGGTTCGCCGCGATGCTCATGCGCACCATCTTGGCAACCGAGGGCACGCCCTGGTTGTTGATCACGAACAACATGTAGTAGCCGCCCGGCGCGTCAGTGGCGCGGGGTGGCGCTTCGACGTCGAGCTGCGATCCGGATTGATTGAAGACGAGCTCGTTGAACCGCTGGTCCATGTTGACGCTGTGGGTGACGGAGCCCGAACGCAGCAGCGTCACGCGGCTGATGACCGAGGACCCGACATCCACGGCGAAATGCTGACCGTTGTCGATGGCACTCGGCGCCGACACAATCGACGGCCGCGGTGCGAGCGCTCCCGCCGAGGTGAATAGATACGACGGCTGATAGATTTCCGCGTGCTGATTGTTGAGCGGACCGGGAGCGCCGCCGCCATGCACCATCACCGTGGCGTCGGGCAGCAGCAGGGCGCCGGAGTGATACATGCGGGCGCGCGACCCGCTCGGGCCCACGGTCCACGCGCCGGTGGCCGGATTCCACACTTCGGCAGTGCTGTTGACGTTGGTGAGCTGGTTGTCGACTGCGCTGCCGCCGGTGGCGACCACGCGGCCGTCGGCCATGACTGTCGCGGACACCCACTGGCGCTGGGTCGACATGCTCTGTGTCGGCGTGACGACTGCGTCCGGACCATTGATGTCGATGACGACCGCGCCGTTCGAATTGCCGCCGAATTGCAGGATCTTTCCGGGACGGAACATGGCGGCGCTCGAAGTCCAGCCCGCAAAGGCGGAATTGAAAGTCCCGAAGCTCACGAGGGAGCCCGTGCCGGCTGTCGTCACCATGTACATCTGGCCGGTGTTGTCGTAGCCGAACAGCCGGCCGTCGGGCGAGATGAAATTTCGCGGGAACGACGTTGCGTAGCTCGATGTGCTCGCCCCGGTCAGCAGCCGGTAATTGCCGGCGGCGTCCCGAACTTCAGGAAAATCGGCGCCGCCGCTGCCGCCCTGCGTATAGATCTCGCCGTTCAGGAGCGCCGTTGACGAGGAATACCAGCGCGCGCGATTCATGTTGTTG
>JBGPLJ010000168.1:0-7655 GCA_041486385.1 Steroidobacteraceae bacterium | reverse complement strand
GGATCCTTGTCGAGGATGTTATTGATACCGCCACGCAACTCGAGGTTGTTCTTGATATTCCAGCTTGCGGCGAGATCGATATAGCTGAACGACGGGAGCCGTGCATTGAAGCTGTTAAACGCACCGAACGCGGAATTGTTCAACGTCGGATCGGAGCTGTTCTGATCCAGAGTGACGGAGCCGATGTAACGCCAGGTTAGGGAGGCCGTCACATCCCACGGCGTTATCCAGGACGTCCGCAGGATATGGTGCCACTTGGGATTGACCGTCTGGCAGGTGGAGCCGTAGAGACCGGCGCAATCATAGGTGTGTGCGCCGGGTTGCTGCGTCGTCGTCGTCTTCAGCAAGTAGGCTCCGTTCAGCGCAAAAGCCAGTTTGCCCATATTGCGTGGCAACGACAGCTTGTAGGCTGACTGCAGGTCGATGCCGCTGAATCCGCTCGCAGCGACGTTCACGTCGGTCTGCACGATGTAGCCGCCGGATGCGAGGCTGTTCCCAGTAAGTCCGCCGTTGTCGGGCCTGCGCACCAGCTGGCTGCAGTAGATCGGGGTACCCGTATCGAGGCAAGTCGCCAAAATGACATTGGCGCCGAGGGCACCGACACCTCCCTCCAGCTTGATGTTGAAGTAGTCGGCGCTCAGCGTGAAATTGGGCAGCGCGCGCGGCGTTACCGTGAAACCAAATGTGTACGACTTGGCCTTCTCGGGCTGCAGCGCTGGATTGCCGCCCGTCAGCTGCGAGAGCTGTCCCAAAACAGCCTGTGGAATGATGTTGGTCGTACCGCCGTTACCGTACTGTGCGGCGGTCACGCCCGTATGCATGCAGTCGGCGAGCGACCTCGCGGCAGGAACCAGGTTGTTATTGACATCCAGCGTCGGGGCGCAGGGATCGGTTCCCAGTTGAATCAGGCCGACGAGCTGCGGATTGTAGAGCTCGACGATATTGGGCGCGCGAATTGCCCGCTGGTAAGAGCCACGAAACCGGACGTCCTCGACCGGTGAGTACTGCAGCTCGAACTTGTAGGTATTGACGGCGCCGGAGGTCGAGTAGTCCGAGCGGCGGAAACCAGTGTCGAACAACAGGTCCTTCACGCCCGTCTTGTCCTGCACCAGCGGCGCGCGCAATTCGATGAACTCCTCGCTGACCGAGATGCCGTTGTCAATGGCGACAGCGGCGCTGCCGAACCCGGACAGCTGGCCACTCAGCTCACCGGAGTCCGGCTTGAATGTCACATGCTCGTTGCGATTCTCGTAGCCGAAGTTCACCGCAATGCCATCCGTCGCCAGCGGGGACTTGAAGCCGTACTCCCCGAGGTTGCCGGTCACCTCACCATGCACCGTGCGCAGGGTCGCCGTTCCGTAGCCGGTCCCATCGAGATACAGGTAATTGAGCTGCGCGTCCGTCACGCCCCCATCCGAGAAAATATTGTAAGGAACGCAGGACCCACCACTGATGCAGCGCGGGTTGGCCGCCGTGCCCGTGACCAGTAGCGCGTTGTCGATGGCCGTGAAGTTCAGATACCGGTCGTTGGTGTTGTAGAAGGTCGTGTAGTAATACTGCCCGTAGGCGTCATAGCTCCACGCCTTGGCAATATCGCCCTTCATGCCGAGCACGCCACGGTAGTTGGTGTGCTCGTAGTCGGAGAAGCGTCCACCGCCCTCGACGTTGCGCCGTCCGATCTCCACGTTCGCCGTGACCGACCCTGGGGTCGCCAGGTCCGCGGCAATCTGGGCAGGAGTGCACAGGATCGCTGCCTGCTGCGCGCTCAGCAGCGGATTACTGCAATTGATATTGTAGTTGCCACTGAGCGGGTCATTCGGATTGGAGCCTCTGAAGAGCGCCGCCGGAGCGATCGCCTGGTGCGTCCGGTCGTTCATGAAGCCGAACTCGGCGTAAGCGCGGGCGAAGTCGGTGAAGTCGTTGTGGACGAAGAAGCCCGCGTTGTAACGCGTATCCTGGCGCTGCATGTAGATATAGGGCTGCGAGTTGAATGCCGCCGGCGGGCTCGTGACCGCGGACCCACGCGGAACAAAGGTGCTGCCGAGCACGCTGAAAGTGACCGTGTTGGCGTTGGGTCCGGTCAGCGGCCTGAAAAAGTTGGAATTGGACGAGCCGCTGCAGTTGGCGCCGTCGAGATTGGCATTTGCGGCCAGCTGGCAGCCACCGAAATCGCGCTCGCCGCTCGTCACCGGGTCGCTATTGAGGTAGCCAAAGTACGCCGTGACATTGCCCTTGCCGTCCGCGAAGTTGGTGCCGGCGATCAGATTGAAGGTCCGGTTGCGGCCGTCGTGACTTGTACCCGTGAGCGGAGTTACGCCAAAGGCGGTCTGCGCGTTCTGCGCATACTTGTTGTGGTTGTCGTGCCAGTTCTCGCCGAGCTGGCCATCAATCTGGAAGCCCTCGAAATTCGTCTTCATGATGAAGTTGACAACGCCGGCGATCGCATCGGATCCATAGGTCGCCGACGCGCCGCCCGTGACGACTTCCACGCGCTCGACCAGCGCAGTGGGGATCTGGTCCAGATCAGGCGCCGGCTGCTGAATGAACGTGTAGGGTGAGCCCTGGCCGAGTCGACGGCCGTTCACCAGTACCAGCGTCCGGTTCGGGCCGAGGCCGCGAAGGTCTGCGGTCGCGACGCCGCCCGCCGAGGTCAGTCCGCTCGTTCTGTTACCGAGGTCCTGACCAAGGTCGTTGTTAAAATTCTGCGGCAGCTGATTGATGATGTCGCTGATATCCGTCTTGCCGGTAATCTTGATGTCCTGGTCGGAGAGGGAAACGATCGGGCTCGCACTTTTCGAGTTCGGCGCCGCGATTCGCGATCCGGTTACGACGATGACATCGACCGACTCCGTGTCTGCTGCCTGGTCCTGCGCAAGCGCAGGCATTGCTGCGCTGACAGCCGCCACCGCACCCATGACGAGTGCGTGACGAGCCGCGCGCGCGACTCCGCTCTTGTAAATCATTCTGGAATCCTCCTGAAAGACGATTGGAACCAATGCTGTTGAAGCTGCAGGCGCCTGGTATTTCTTCCCCTCAGGCCCACTGCGAATACCCCTTGGACTCAATATTCAAAACTCGCGCGTCCGTGGCACATGTCTTCACTTACGTGCGTGAGATGGCCGCATGTGTAGACCACCGTATTGCGGAGTCGCCACAGGTTTGGGACCGGTCGCCGCGGGCTGGGGACAGCGCGCGCATTGGGGGGACGGATCGCCGCGACATTTGATGCGTACGCGCAAAAGCACGCACGAAGCGCGGCGACGGGAGCAGTCAACCGCGACCCGGGTGTTGCTTCCGCTCGACCCGCGACCAAGCTCGAAGACGTGGCCGGTTGAATTCGCGGCAAGCCATTAAATTGCGCGATTCGTCCGAGTTGGCGCGCCGTACAATGGGACTAAATGGACAACAAAGGGACCAAAGGACACTTAAACGGGACGAAGCGATAACCTCTGGACAATCGTCCCGTGCATCTTCGTTATGGAGTGACGCACCAATTGCCAACCGGCCGGTCCCCACAACTGCCGCGTGTCTTTCACGCGGCAGTTGCGGCGAGCAGAAAGCCGATCAAGTGGGAGGCTGAGGGATATGTACGACTACTTGCGCAACCGTGCTCACGCACTTGCCAACTGGTTGCGTGTCGCCTTGCTCGGCGCCATCCCCGTTGCCGGCGACACAGTCGCGTCAGCGGCGGACCTCAGCGCGGCTCGCTGGCGCCTCGTACTCTCCGTTGCAATCCCATTCTGGGCCTACGTGACGCTCGCGCGGACTGTGATGTTCGGTCTGCTGTTCGCAACCAACCCCGGGCTCATCATTGCTCCGCCATGGGTGCGCGGCGTGCAACATCTGCTGCTCTTTCCCGTGTTGATCGTTTGCTATCGCATCGCGCTCGAAATCGGCTGGCCGGCTCGGCGACGTTTCTACGCGTTGCTGGCGCACTTGCTTCTCGCTCTGCTGTTCGCAGGCCTGGCTCGCCCTGTGCTCGTCACCATTGTTGCCGCGAACAGACACGACTGGACGCTGCTCAGCGAGCTCACGCGCTCTGTGTTTGGCGTACGCCTGTCGGTTGATCTGTGGTTGTCGACCGCGTCCGATTTCTTTCTGTCCTACTGGCTCGGCCTGGGGCTCATCGCAGGCCTTGGCTTGTATCGGGAATTGACGCATCAGAAACTGCGCTCGGCGCATCTGGAAAGCGCGTGGATCCGGGCGCGGCTGCAGGCCCTGCGCATGCAGTTGAATCCACATTTTCTGTTCAACACGTTGAACGCCGCCGTGGCGGTCGTGCACCGGCATCCTGCCGCGGCGGAACAGATGCTCGTGCGGCTCGCCGATCTGCTGCGACGGACGCTCCGTGATGGAGAGTCTGATCAGGTAACGCTCGATCGCGAAGTCGAGTTCGTGCGCAACTATTTCGAGATCCAGCGCCTGCGTTTCGCCGACCGGCTGTCATTCGACCTCAGCATCGACCCGGAGGTGGAACGCGCCTGCGTGCCTACTTTGCTGCTGCAGCCGCTCGCGGAAAATGCCGTCATCCATGGCATGACGACGGATGGCGATAGCGTGAGTGTATCCCTAAGTGCGCGCCGCGAAGGCTCCGCTCTGGTCATTGACATCGACAACAACGTTGGCGCGGTGAGCTCCAACTCGCGCGGCTATGGCATCGGACTTGGCAACACACGTGAACGCTTGTCCGCAATGTACGGTGAACATCAGAGCGTCGAGTTTTTCTCGCTGCGCGATGGAGTCGTCAGAGCTCGCGTGCGCATCCCTTACGTTTCAATCGCGGCGTGACCTCGCGTCCGGCTGTCCAATTGATATGGGAGAACACATGTCTCACAACTCACCGATGGCTTCGGCTGCGCGATCGGATTCACAACAGATGACAGCCAGCCGCTTGACTGCCCGCGGAGCGATCCGCACTCTGATCGTGGACGACGAGCCGTTTGCCCGCCAGAGATTGCGGGAACTGTGCGCCGCGGAGCCCGACATCGAGCTCGTCGGAGAATGCGAGCACGGCAATGAGGCCGTGCAGCAGGTGGCCATCCTCGCGCCCGATCTGATTCTGCTCGACGTGCAGATGCGCGGCGTGAGCGGTTTCGACGTGCTGCAGCGCCTCACCGATCCGACGCCTCTCATCATATTCGTGACGGCATTCGAAGAGTACGCGAGCGATGCGTTTGAAGTTAACGCCGTTGACTATCTGGTCAAGCCATTCGATCGCGGCCGTTTCCAGCAGGCTCTCGACCGTGTGCGGCAACGTCTCGCGGACGAAACGGGACGAGAGCTGCGCACCGGCATTGCGAGTGCCGTGCGCGAAGCCATGCATGAGGTGAGCGGCTCTGTGACCACCTCGCCTGTCAAGCGCATTGTGGCGGACAAGGACGATCGCATCGTATTCATCGACCCCGCCGACATCGACTGCATCGAGGCGAATCGCAACTACATCTGCATTCGGGTGGGCAAAGAGAGCTATCGCCTGCGCTGCACGATGCAGCAGGCGGAACAGATGCTCGATCAGGCGCGGTTTCTGCGCATCCATCGCTCGATCATCATCAACACTCTCAAGATCAAGGAAATGGAGCGCTGGTTTCACGGCGAGTACGTCATCACGCTCGCGGGCGGGCAACGCTTCACTTCGGGCCGCGTCTATCGACAGCAGATTCAGACGCACCTGCGCAATGGAATCAAGTAGCCGCAGCTGTCGAATTTAGTGCAGCCGGGTGACCCTCGTCGATCGTCTGGACGGAGCGACCATCAGGTAGGACCCGAGAGCGGCGGGCTTGATCGTAATCTTGTCCTGAACGCTGACGTCAAAGTGCGGATCGGCGGTTTGCTGCAGCCAGATCTGGCCATTGTCGAGTGTGATCACCAGCTCGCCGAGGGCGCGCGTCGTTACCTTGGTCACCGTGGCCTTTAACTCTTTCAATCCTGTCGATTCCGCATGCTGTCGCTCAAGTTCCTCCCGAACCATTGCACCTTGTCTTCCGAATTGCTCCTCAGCGGACAGCGGCGGTTGCGCGGGTGGCGATACCACAGCTGGCGGCTGGTCGGCCTTCTTCGATTCCGATATCCGGGCCATCTCGCGGTCGAAGCAAGCGAGGCGCCGGGCGTCATCGGTCTCAGCAGTGCAGGCGCGCAAGCTCGGCGGCAGAGACTGCGCCCGAGCGAACGGAACAGCCTGAAGAGTCAGGGCTACGGTCACGGTCAGCGCGGTCGCAAATGATCGCTTCATGAATCATCCCCTCTAGATCGACCACTCCGGCGTCTTGCCGCTGTAGGCGTCGATGGCTTCGAACATGGCGACAACCAGCGCGCGCTCTTCTTCCGTGAGCTCGGGGCGCCAGATGTCGAAAAGAAGTATGACCCGCGTCTGATCGGTGGTGTTCCAGGCCTCATGTTCGATCGTGTCGTCAAATGCCCAGGCCTTGCCTTCTACCCATTGGCGCACCTCGTTGCCTACGCGAAAATCGCATCGCCCCGGCACGATCAAAGGCAGATGACAGATCAGGCGGGTATTGATGAGCCCGTTGTGCGGTGGAATGTGTGCGCCCGGCCGCATGAGCGAAAACAATATCGAGGGCGATCGGCTCGCGACGCGAGCGAGCGGCGCACCTGCGAGTGCTTGCAGAGTCTTTGGACAGCGCGCGGCATTCTGCGCGACAGGTTCGCCGTTCTTCCATAGGTAGAAAGCGCTCCAGGCTGGATTGTTGAGCATGCCAGCCTCATCCTTGCGCGGACGATTTGCGTATCCCTGCACATAGGGTGCGAATGCATCCGGCTCCTTGAGTATTTCGAGAAGCTCCTTGCGAATGTCCGCAGTAGCGTGCTCGACTGCATCGAGCCACGGGAATTGCTCCCGTTCGTAATATTGTATCTGGGGCAATCCGGAAAAATAGAAGTAGCGCGGCTCCTGCACGAAGATCTTCTTTTTGCCAAGCGCGATATCGAGCGACTGTGCAAAGCGGCGGCTGGATTTCGCGTCATTGAAGCCCTTGGCTGCGAGCCGCTCGGTTATGTACGCCCGGTAGTGCGCCGCGTAGCGCTCGCAGATCTGCTGCGCCCGGCGCAATTCGGCATTGAGGTCGGGCGGCAGGTCGCTCAGCGGTGGCGCGCTGTTGACCGCAGCGAGGTAGTAAGACGAAGCAGATCGGGCATCGCCCGCTGCTGCCAGGTGGTCCGCCTTGAGGATCAAGGCGCGCAGATTCCTCGGCTCGGCCGCAAGTAACCGATCAATGGCCTGTATGTCGCTATCGCTGGTACTCATGATCGGGCTCCAATTATGACCTAAGGCGACCTCGAACTTTGCAGCTATGCGGCCCGCGCCCGCGCCGCTATGCTCTCGTGAGGTATGAGCGAAACCATTGCCAGACTGCAGCAGGCGATTCAGAGGGCCATGGCCGCTGGCGATCTGCCCGGCGCCCAGGCCGCCATGCTCAAGGTCCTTGAGCTTGACAAGAGCAGCATCGGTGGCTGGCTCAATCTGGCCGCGATACGGCGACAGCTGCAGGATCACGAGGGGGCCTACAGCGCGCTGCGTGAAGTCCTGCGACTTGAGCCGCGGAATTTCGTCGCGTTGCTGATGATCGCAACGATGCTGGAGCGCGAAGGGCCGTCCAAATCGGCCGCCGTCGCGTACGGAGCTGCCCTCGCCAATGCGC
>JBGPLJ010000167.1:0-7698 GCA_041486385.1 Steroidobacteraceae bacterium | reverse complement strand
GAGGTCGGCCCCGGAACCCGTAGCGTCGATCAGGTCCATCGTCATCGGCGCGATGGTGTTCAGGCTCGGCATGTCGAGATCCTTGGCGTACGGCGTCGCCCAGTGATCGAATTGCCCGAGGATGACCAGCGTGTCCGGCCGCACGCCTTGCGCCAATGCCGCCTTGCCGTACGTCACACCGATCTGCGAGCGAATCTCCACCCGATCACCTTCGGCAATGCCATGGGTCCTGGCGGTTGCCGTGTTCATGATCACGCCGGTGCCGCCGCGAACGTTCTGCGACACTTCGTGCATCAACTCGATCCCGACATTGCCACCGGCGTGGTACTGCATGCTCTTGCTGGTGAGCAGCCAGAACGGGAAATCCTCGAGTTTCGCGCCGGCTTTGACGAGCGCCCGCTCCCAGTGCGCTGCTGCGTCGTGCCACTCCGGCAGCGCAGAGTATTCGGACAGCTGCTCATCCCACCATTTCATACCGTGTTCATGCAGCCGGTTCCCCAGTTCACGGCCGATGCGCAGGAGGCGCTCCTGATAGGGCAACTCGTACCGCAATCCATGCTTTTCCATGGTGGGCGTCAGGTACCACTCGAACCGCGACATCGGGATCACGAAGAACCCATGTTCCTTGAACCAGGCGAGGTCGTGTGTCTCCTTGCCGCCGGAGAGTTCCGTCGTGGCAGCCCGGCAAACGGCGTCCCAGATTTCCTCCGGTGCGTGCTCGCGCTCCGGATCGAGACTGAAGTCGTAGCCGTTGCCTTTGAGAGGCGCAACACCAGCGGTACCCCGGTTGAGCGCGGCGTTGTACTGTTTGAGCAGGCCCGTGCGTTTTGCGATCTCGGTGGTGATCCAGGTGAAGTCGCGCGTCTCACCCTGCGCCGCAACGGCTGACTGACGCAGCGCGGCTCCGCGGTAATCCCAGAACTGCTCCATGGATCGGGAAGCGTCGACGCGGATCACCTGCGTCGATTCGAGATCCGTTGCCTCCGGCAGCAGCAGGTCCGCCATGAAATTGGTTTCATCGATCGTGTAGGTGAACGCGACGGTAAAGGGAAGCGTGGCGATGGTCGCGACCATCGTGGGCGAGTCCCAGAAGGAAATCGCGGGATTCGCGCGGTAGACGAACCAGACATCCGGCATCGTAGGTACGGGCATGTTCCAGTCGGACGGGAGTTCGCGCTGAAACATCCACGCGAGCGGCGTCGGCCCGAGCGCCTGACTCCATGCCGAATTGCCAACAATCGGCACCAATGTCTTGTGGGCATTGCGGCTGGTCGGTTGCGCTGCCCAGTGCGCCTTGTCGGTTGGGTTGAAATGTTGCGATAGAAAGCCGTCTTCCCCGGCTTGAACGCTGAGGTGACGATTGTTCTGTGGACGGTTGATCCGCACCATCGTTCCGATGATCCCGCCGGGCACTTCGAGCGCACCGACGAGGACCGCAAGGAGCGTGCGTGCCCAGCAGCATTCGTAGGCGCCCCAACCGTTGTTGACCGACTTGCCGAGCGTCACGGCGACCGGCCGCAAGGGCAGTCGTCGACCATCGATCTCGATCGTCTCGCCGATGCACGCGCTGGCGAGATATTCGTTGGCGATGCGCCGGATCGTCTCTGCCGGGATGTCGCAAATCTTTTCCGCCCACTCAGGCGAATACTTGTCCATATGCGCGACGAGCTTGGCGAATGCCGTTTCACCCTCCACCTCGCCGAGCTCGCGGCGCGCATCGTCGGCATCGACGCTGATTGCGCCGCTTACGCGATAGCGTCCCAGCAGCGCCGGTACGGCGCCCGCGGTATCGAAGGGCACGGCGCGCCCAGTCGCTTCATCTTGAATCAAGGGTTTGCCGCTGACCGCGTCGCGCAGGTACAGGCCATCGGGTCCGACGAGATAGGGCGAGGATGTGCGATCGCGCAGGAACGGCACATCGAGCGCACTCAAGTCGTGCTCTCGCAGCAGCACGTGCAGTAGCGCAAACATGAAGGCCGAATCCGTCTTCGGGCGAATCGGCAGCCACTCGGTCGAGCAGCCACCCGTCGTCGACAGATGCGGCTCCACCTGCACTCGCTTGCAGCCGCGCACGCGCGCGTCGGCATGACGGATCACGGCGCAGGGCCCGCCGGTCACGTCGGTATTGGCGCCGATGGAAATGATATAGCGCGCGAGCGGCGTGTCGGCAGCCACGGTAAAGGCGCGATGCCAGAACTCCCCGTACAGATGCTCGGAGTGCACGCACTTCACGCCCTGACCGGAGCCGAAGCTGAAATCCACCGTGCCCCAGGCGGAGAGGAACGCAGGAAAGGTTCCCATGTAGTTGGCCGGTGTGCCCCCGTGACCGAGGGTCACGGCCACTCGTGGCAGCCCCACCTCGTCGAGAACACCTTTCGCGCGCACCGCGAGCAGTTTTTCCGCCAGCAGGTTGAGTGCCTCATCCCAGGAGATCGGCACAAACCCCGGATCCTCATCGCGTCCCTTCTTTGGATTGGTGCGCTTCATCGGCGACAACACGCGATGCGGGTTGTAGGTCTTCTGGACGAGACCGTAGGCCTTGACGCACACCCGCCCGTGCGCCGGATGCACATCGGCTGCCGCGAAATTTGGCTCGACTTCGGTCGCGACACCATCGACCACCTTGACGGTCATGAAGTCCGGGCCCGACACGCAGTTGTAGCAAAACGTGGCGAAATGCTGGATCGATTGCGACTTGGCGAGCGCCATCGTCAGGCCCGCCCTGCGGCCGCGATGACGGCAGGTACGCCGGCGGCAAGACCTTTGATGAATCTCAAGTTTTCGGCGACGCTGCGCTCGATGTGATCGATCTGCTCCTGCGAGACGTGCCTGAACTTGCCCAGCACTTTCATGTAGTCGGTCAGCGGCAGCGGCGCATCAGCGTTGCGCGTCAATCGCAGGCCGCTGCGCGGGTCATACTCCCAGAGCAGCACGAAGTTGGTTTCAACCGCTTTGCGCGCCACCTCGATATTCTGGTCCGAGGGAAAACGCCAGCCGGTCGTGCAGGGTGAATAGATGTGCAGGTACGCGAACCCCTGCTTGGATGCCTGGATCGCACGGTCGAGCTTCCCGTAAAGATCCTGCATGAATGCCGTGGACGCGGTCGCCACGTACTCGCAACGATGCATCATCATCAGCAGCGGCAGGTTCTTCGCGTCCTGCGTCTTGCCGCGCGACCGCTCGCCCACGGGTGTCGTCGACGTCCACGCGCCGTACGGCGTGCAACCGGAACGCTGCATGCCGGTGTTCATGTAGCCTTCGTTGTCGATGCAGATGTAGAGAATTTCCTCGCCGCGCTCGGCGGCTCCCGAGAGCGACTGAAAGCCGACGTCCGCGGTACCACCGTCTCCGGCAAGCGCCACCGCCATCACGTCGCGGCCCATGCGTTTGTAGTAGCGGCGCACGCCCGTCAGCATCGAGGCCGTGTTGGTGAGCAGCGGATGAAAGACCGGCACCTTGGTGCCGGTCAGACCGTTGTAGCCGACCGAACCCATGCCCGGGACACATCCCGGGGGCGTCGCCAGTACTGCCTCCGGCCCGATGCGCCGTAGCGTGTGGCGCATGACAAGCTCGGAATTGCATCCCTGGCAGCCCGCGAGCCCGGGAACGAAAAGGTCTTCGAGATCGCCCACTTCGTTGTAGATGCGCGAGCTCGTGATGTGTTTCAGCGCGCCGCGCGAGCAGGCCTTGACGCACGCCGGGTCGCCTTCGCACAGATCGCATTTGATTACGTGGCCGGCTCCGGCATCGTAGACGATGCCGCCGTAGGCGCATCCGACCGTGCACATCAGGCAATTGACGCACTTCGTGTCATCCCACTCGATGACGCCCGTCACTTCGTCCTTGGCGAGCGCCGCCGCCGGGCAATCGAGCACGCATTCGGGATCGCCGCACTGGCGGCACATCGCAAGCTCATGGCCCCCGTCGGCGGCAACGATCTGGATGCGCGAGTGGACAAAATCATCCGACTGCGCCTTCGCCCGCGCGCACGCGGTCATGCACTCATTGCAGCCGTCGCACAGTTCGTTCTGAAAAGCGATTGTTTCGAATGCGACGCCCATGGCCTCTCCTAGCGCCAGGTCTTCGACATGATCGCTCGCGCCGTCTGTTGGGGCGAAGCGAGGAAACTTTGCTTGACTGCGCCGAGATCCACGCGCCTCAAGATCAGCTCCCACATGACGCCTGGATCGAACGCCCCATTGATCGCGAATATGCCGGCGAGCCGGTCACCCTCGAGCACGATCTTGAGATAGCGATTGCGCTCGGCATCGAGCTCCCTGTGGACCTCGACGCCGCGTTCGCCGAGCGCGCCCTCCTGCACACCGATCGAGGCTGCCTGCTGGCCGAAGAATGTGTACGTGTTAAGCGGTACGCCGCCGGCGTACTCGGTCAGTTGCGGATCGCCCGCCATGGCCATGCCGGCGATGCGACCCTGGTCGACGGCGTCAGGGAGGATGCCGTTGATGATCTTGTCCGCGGCAAAGAACCCTCTTGCCTGCGCCACGTCGCCCGCGGCCCAGACATTCTCGACGCTGGTCAGCATCGTGTCATCGACCAGGACGCCACGGTCGGTCTCTACGCCGCTGCCATCGAGAAAATCCGTCACCGGCGCAACGCCAGTCGCAACCAGAAGAAGATCGGCTACCAGCACGCCGCCATTTTCAAGCGCGGCGTAACAGCCTTCGCCGCGCGGTGCGCAACCGGCAACGCAGGCGCCGGTCAGTATGCGCACACCTTTCGCCGCAAAGATCTTCTCGATGATGGCTGCGGCGTCGGCGTCGAAGTAGCCCGGCAGAACGTGCTGCTCCTTCTCTACCACCGTAACCTCGACGCCGGCCGTGGCGAGATTTTCCGCCGCGTGCATGCCGATCAGTCCACCGCCGAGCACCAGGGCCTTCTTCACGCCTGGCAGCGCCTCGCGTAGCGCCAACGCGTCATTGAGCGTGCGCAGCACATGAAAGCGCACTTCCGGGAGGCCGGGAATCGACGGCAACACGGGCGCGGCGCCTGTGGCCAGCAACAGCTTCTCGTAACCAATCTCGCTGCCATCGGTAAGACGGACCGCGCCTTTCCTGAGGCTCGCAACCTGTGCCCGCGGCCGGTAATTGACTTTCTGTTTCGAAAAATACTCTGCATTGCGCAGGAACACGCGCTCGGGATGGGAACGGCCGGACACGACGTACGGCAGCACCGTCGGCGAGTAAGGCAGGCTGTCGTCCCGCGTGATGATCGTGATGTCTTTTTCAGAATCGTGCAGGCGGATCGCATGCAGCGCGGAAAGCGCCGCATGGCTCGCACCGACGATCAGGTAATGGGATTGTTCCATTTCAATCCGCCTCGTTCAGCCACACCGTGGCTTCAGGAGTTGCATCGCGCGCGAGGCGGGCCGTGCGCTCGATCACCCGCTCGAAGTGTTCGACCGTGAGATCGGCGCCAGCGAGCCCGCCGATGAAACTCATCGCCGGGAGGCGCCGC
Source organism: Steroidobacteraceae bacterium (assembly GCA_041486385.1). Lineage (GTDB taxonomy): Bacteria > Pseudomonadota > Gammaproteobacteria > Steroidobacterales > Steroidobacteraceae > JBGPLJ01. The sequence continues at coordinate 2,223 of JBGPLJ010000167.1, read as the reverse complement.
GGCAGAATATTCAATGCGCCAATCGTGTCCTGAAACATCGGCCCGCAATTCCAGCCGAACGACACGGAGCGATCGACGACACCCACCGCCTGCACGTTGTCGAGCGCTGCCGCGACAGCGCGCGCGGGAAACGGGCGGAAGGTCTTCACCTTAATCAGGCCGACCCTGGCGCCGCGATCGCGCGCGGCATCCACGGCATCCTTTGCGGCACCGGTCATACTGCCGATGGTCATGATCGCGTAGTCGGCCCCGTCCATGCGGTACCGCTCGATCAGGGGTGCGTGGTAGCGGCCGAAGCGTCTGCCCCATTCCTCGTGCACGTCTTCAATAACGGACAGTGCGTTCTGCAGGCCTCGGCACTGACCTTTACGGTAGCGCACGAACATCGATGGACCCGCGCCCCCTGCCCCGCCGGTCAGCGGATCGACCGCCATCGGACGCTGTGGATCGAGCGCCGCATGCCAGTTGATGTTCTTTTCGCCGAGGAACGCGCTGACTTCGTGTTGATCCGGCAACTCGACGCGCGCGGCACCGAACGACAGATAGTTGCCATCGTGGTTGACGTTGACCGGCAACATCACGTCGCGATGCTCCGCGACCTTGTAGGCCATAATGGTTGTATCGAGCACTTCCTGCACCGACTCGCAGTACATGTGGATCCAGCCCACGTCGCGCACTGACATCGCGTCCTGCTGTCCGCCCCAAACGGTCTGCGGACTGAGCGTGTCGCGCGTGACGATCGACATCACGATCGGCAGGCGCATGCCCGGTGTGCGCAGGTAAGGCTCGAACATGAACGCGAGACCGGGGCCGCAGCTCGCCGTGTACGTGCGCGCACCGGCAAGGCACGCGCCGTGCAATACCGAGAGCACCGAATGCTCACCCTCGACGTCCACCAGCTCCGCGGTGATGCGGCCGTCGGCGATGAATTTGGCGAGGTTTTCGACCAGCGACGATTGCGGCGTGATCGGATAGACGGCAACCATGTCGACATGCGCAGCGGCCACCGCCCACGCCGCCGCCTCGTTGCCATCGCAGACGATGAATTTCGTTTTCGGTTTAAGGACAGCGCTCATGCGCCCTCCGCCACCATGACAATGGCGCGCTGCGGGCATTCGGTCGCGCAGATCCCGCAGCCTTTGCAGGTCCGCAGGTCGAAGTCGAACCATGCGGGGCGCTCGACCACGCACTGCACGGGACAATAAAGCCAGCACACCGCGCACTTGACGCATTTCGCGCGGTTCACGATCGGGCGCATGCTGCGCCAATCGCCGGGAAGCATCGGGTTCAGCTTCGTTGCGATCGGGCACAGATCATTCGGCACCGCCGCCTGATCGAAAGCTTCGTAGGACTGCCGTTTCACGCCGCCACCTGCTTCTTCAGTTGATGCACCTGGGTCGCGGCATAGCCGCGCTCGAGCGCAGCGAGATTCTGCTCGAGCCCGGCGTCGCGAAAATCCGAATCCGTAACGGCACTGCGCAAGGAATCGAGCGAGACCAGACCGGTAGTGCGTGCGAAGGCGCCCAACATGATGGTGTTCGTTATCGGACGCCCGAAGATCTCGAGCGCGATCGAGACCGCATCGCAGAGGCCCACCGTCACCACGCGCTCGGGGAGCTTGAGCTCGCCGATCGGGCGTGCGGTGGTCTGCACCAGCACGGCGTTCTCCCGGATGCCATCGAAGATGTTCACCGCACGCGCAACCGTCGGGTCGATGCACAGAATGCAGTCCGGGTAATAGATGTTGGTCATCTGGCGGATTTCGCGCTCGTCAAGCCGCACGTAGCTTGCGACCGGTGCGCCACGGCGCTCGAAACCGAAGGAGGGGATGGCGACCACGAACTTGCCCTCGAGCACTAACGCGCTCGCAAGAATGCCGCCGGCAAGCACTGCACCCTGCCCGCCGCGGCCGTGGATGCGGATTTCATACATCGACTGCCCGCCCATCCCAGCTTCTATTTAGTAGGGACTGGGCAGGCAGTTGTGACAATACGTAGAAACACTTCAGAGGGATTGCGGGTTGCCGCGGCGGTGCAGGCACGCCGGGCCATACCAGCTATCAATCGAGGATTTGGTGGAGCCAGGCGGGATCGAACCGCCGACCTCTTGCATGCCATGCAAGCGCTCTCCCAGCTGAGCTATGGCCCCACATTTGGTCCCTTCTGGAGGGCGGCGACTCTACGAAAGGCCCCCTACTCTGTCAAGGAAATGAAGGATTTAGCG
>JBGPLJ010000166.1:0-7742 GCA_041486385.1 Steroidobacteraceae bacterium | reverse complement strand
TTGTTAGCAATTTTGGCGAAACGACTCGAAGCCTATTTTGACCCACTCGTGGTTGAAAATCATAGGTATCAACCGAGAGGGTGAAACGGAGCGGGGCGAGACTTGAACAAATCTGACAGCCAAAAGCAAGGCTTTTTCAGGCTTTTTCGTGTTCTGTCGGTGTCGGGCGACATTCGTGCGGGAAATTGTAGGCGCTTTCTTACGCGCGCTGGAGTGTAGGAGGAACTCGCGAGCGTGGTGTGTTTGCGGTGAGGCGCAGCGACGCATGCGCGCTGCGCATTGGTGCGACGTCGGGCTGATCGATGCGCGTGAATGGTTCGGTGCGCTTGAGCACATTGGCAGACGCTGTGTTGTCTGCGAAGCGCGTGAAGGAAAAATATTTCCGGCTCTCACAGATGATGCGAAGTCAGAAGTCGCGTGGCGGCGGCGTGGCCGTGTCGAGTGTGCGGCGAGGACTGCTGTGCGTGCGCCGGTGAGGGTGTTCGAGGGAGTCGGAGACCGCGGGACAGAGATTGGCGTTCATGGGGCTTGCTCTGGATCGTCACCTGTATATAATCACAGGTACTGTCTTTATATACAGGAACACGCCATGACCGACCTGACTCCCCGGCAAACACAGGTTCTGCGGCTGATCCAGCGCGCAATCATGGAAACCGGCATGCCGCCCACCCGCGCGGAAATTGCGCGCGAGCTCGGCTTCAAGTCCGTGAACGCCGCCGAAGAGCACCTGCGGGCGCTGCACCGGAAGGGCGTCATCGAACTCATCCCCGGCGCTTCGCGCGGCATCCAGCTGCGCGATATCCTGCGCGAGCAGATGGGTCTGCCACTCATCGGCCGGGTCGCGGCGGGCCGTCCGATCCTTGCTGAAGAGCATATCGAGCGGCACTACCAGATCGATCCCGAACTCTTCCAGCCGAAACCGCATTACCTGCTGAAGGTGAGTGGCATGAGCATGAGGGATGCCGGTATCCACGACGGCGATCTGGTCGCCGTGCATCGCACGCCCGAAGTGCGTAACCGGCAGATTATTGTTGCCCGTCTCGAAAACGAAGTGACGGTGAAGCGCTACCGGCAGGAAGGGAGCGTCGTATGGCTGCTGCCTGAGAATCCCGATTTCGAACCGATCCGCGTCGACCTGAAAGAGGAAACGCTCGTGATCGAAGGTGTCGTGGTCGGGGTGGTGCGGCGGTCGTGAACAGTGCCCGACACGCTCGAATCATTGCTGGCAAGTGCGCGGTTGTGGCGGGGAGCGAACGCAGCGCGCGCCGCAGCCAGCGAGCTGGGCGGCGCTGTTCCGAGCGGCTATGAGGCGCTCGATGCCTGCTTGCCTGGCGGCGGCTGGCCGGAGCGTGGCCTCATCGAATTTCTGCTCGATGAGCATGGAATCGGTGAGCTGCAGATCGTAATGCCGTTGTTGCGCCGGGCGAACCCCGGCTCGACGTCGACGACGGAAGCGCGATGGATCGCCTGGCTTGCACCGCCTTTTTTGCCGTACGCGCCAGCGTTGCAGAAAGCAGGGCTCGTGCTGGAAAGGCAATTGATCGTGCGGACTTTGCAAACGCAAGAGGTGTGGTGGGCGATGGAACAGGTATTGCGCTCTGGAACCTGCACGGTGGTTCTTGGTTGGGCCGGCAAGGCCGAAGGCCATGCTTTGCGGCGCTTGAAGCTCGCTGCGGAACAGAGTGGCTCGGCTGGGCTGCTGTTCCGGTCCACGCGCTATCGGTCGCAGGCCTCACCTGCCAACGTGCGCGCTGTTCTCAAGGGTGTGGAAGCGGATCTCGAGGTCGAGATTTTCAAATCACAAGGTGGCCGCACAGGGCGCGCGCGGGTGAGTGCATCGGGGTTGGGAGTGAGCGGGTAGTCCTTAAAGATGCGGGTCATGTTTGCTTGCGCCGCGGCATGTCCCTCCGTCACTCCCAACCACCCATGCACTTGACCCTGCGTCCGAGTGGCAGCAACAAAAGCGAATGAATTCTCCTGCCGCAACGCTCGATCTCTTCGTGCCGGTGTTGCCGGCAGCATCCGGGATCCCCGAGATACGGATCGCAGCCGAAGCGCAGCACCAGCCGCGCGCGCGGCAGCTGTGGGTGGCCGTGTATTTTCCAGAACTCGCGCTCGAGGCACTCGAACGCGATCCCAATGAGCGCCGGCCGCACGTCGTAATCGAGGGTAGTGGCAGTACGCAGCGCGTCGCGGCTTGTGACCGTGCGGCTCTGCACGCGGGCGTGCGTCCGGGAATGGCGCTCAGTGCCGCCTATGCATTGGCGCCGCGGCTCATCACACGGCCACGCCAGCACCGGGCCGAGAAGCAGCTCATCGAACGCTGCGCTGCCTGGGCCGGACAATTCACACCGCTGGTGAGTATCGAGCCGCCGGATGCGCTGCTGCTCGAAGTGAAAGGCAGTCTCGGTCTCTTTGAGGGCGCCCATGCATTGTGCGAGCGGATCTCAACCGCGCTTGCTTACCGGGGATTCAACGTCGCCGTGACGCTGGCGCCTACAGCCCGCGCTTCGCTGTGGCTGGCGCGGGCACGCCGCAATGCCGTTATTGTCGAACCGGCTGCTCTCGCAAGCGCTCTCTCAACTCTGCCGGTGGGGGCTCTCGGCTGGCCGCAGGCGAGTCTCGCTTTGCTCACTGGCATGGGCATCGCCACCGTGGGGGATTGTCTGCGGCTGCCGCGTGACGGTTGGGCACGGCGTTTCGGCGTCGACTTGCTGGGCGAACTCGACCGGGCGACAGGACGCGCGCCGGAGGTCAGACGCAGCTATCGGCGTGCGCAGCGGTTCAACGCGCGCTTTGAACCGGTGGTGGAGATCAGCGAGAGCGAGCGTCTGGCGGCAGCGTTCGAACCATTGCTCGAAGAGCTCGGCCGATTTCTCAGAATTCACCAGGCAGGCGTCAATTCCTGCGCGCTTGGCTTGCGTCACCGTGGGATCGCCGAATCCATTCTGCGTCTGGGGCTGGCTGCGCCGAGCGCGGACGTCCGGCATTTCATGGCGCTCGTGCGCGCACGGCTCGAACGCTATGCGTTGCCCGCTCCAGTCACCGAAATCCGGTTGCGTTCGGGATCTTTGCTGCCGCTCAGCTTTGCCTCGGGCTCGGTCTTTCGAGCCCGGCAAGCGATGCCGGAGGCTGAAGGGGGCATCCCACGTCTCGTCGAACGATTGCGTGCGCGCCTCGGCGAGGAAGCGGTATTCGGCGTGTGCCTCGTGCCGGAGCATCGCCCGGAAGCCGCCTGGCGGGTGGCGCAGCTCGACTCGCTGACGGGTGTGCACGGACGGCGAGAGGTGGCTGATCTCACGGCTGCGCGGCCGCTCTGGATGCTGGCGCAACCTGAAGCTCTCAAAATCGTGCGGGGCGCACCGTCGTATCGCGGGCCTCTCATCCTCGAAGCGGGGCCCGAGCGCATCGAAACGGGCTGGTGGGACGGCAAGGATGTCGCGCGTGATTACTACGTCGCGCGTGATGAGCGCGGTGCACGCCTCTGGATCTACCAGGAGCGGCGTCAAGAGCGTGGCTGGTTCTGGCACGGCATCTTTGGCTGAGGCGCGGGCGTGCGTCATGCGGGCACTCAACTACGTCGAGCTGCACACGCTCACCAATTTCACTTTCCTGCGCGGCGCCTCGCAACCCTCTGAACTCATCGCGCGCGCTAAAGAACTCGGCTACCAGGCGCTCGCTATCACCGATGAGTGTTCGCTCGCAGGCATCGTGCGCGCGCACGTGGCCGCGAAAGAGCAGGGACTGCCGCTCATCGTCGGCGCGGAGTTTCGGCTCGACGAGGGACTGAAATTCATCGCACTCTCGACCGACCGCACGGGCTATGGCGCGCTTTGCAGCTTCATCACCAAAGGGCGGCGCGCGGCGCAAAAGGGCAGCTACCGTTTGACTCGCGCCGATCTGGACGGCGCTCTCGATCGCTGTCTTCTCCTGTGGCTCCCAGGCCCCACGCCTGATGAGAGCGAAGGCCGTTGGCTGCGTGAGAGGTTCGAAAGCCGGCTGTGGCTCGCCGTGGAACTCCTCACCTCGGGGAACGATCGGCGCCGGCTGGCCGCGCTTGAGAGTCTCGGCGCCCGGCTCGAAGTGCCACGCGTTGCGAGCGGCGATGTTCATATGCACGCGCGCGGACGCCGCGCCTTGCAGGATCTCGTCACGGCGATTCGCCTGGGCACGCCGGTGGCTGCCGCAGGTCTCGCGCTCTACGCGAACGGTGAACGTCATCTGCGCCCGCTCGAACGGCTTGCCGAGCTTTACCCGCGGCCGCTCCTCGACGCGACGCTCGACATCGCCGGGCGCTGTCATTTCTCGCTCGATGAGTTGCGCTACGAATACCCGGAAGAGCTGGTGCCGCAGGGAGCGACGCCCTCGAGCCATCTCGCTCATCTGACGGCGGAGGGACTCAAGCAGCGCTGGCCAGCGGGTGCGCCGGCCGCGGTGCTGGAACTCGTCACGCGCGAGCTCGAGCTCATCCGGGATCTGAAATACGAAGCGTATTTTCTCACCGTGCACGATCTCGTCCGTTTCGCGCGCAGCCAGGGCATCCTCTGCCAGGGGCGGGGGTCGGCCGCGAATTCCGCCGTCTGCTTCTGTCTCGGGGTCACCGAGGTCGATCCGGCGCGTTCCGAGCTCCTGTTCGAGCGCTTCATTTCACGCGAGCGGAACGAGCCGCCCGATATCGACGTCGATTTCGAGCACGAGCGGCGCGAGGAGGTGATCCAGTACGTCTATCGCAAGTACGGGCGCGACCGGGCCGCGATCACGGCGACTGTCATCACCTATCACTCGAAGAGCGCGCTGCGCGATGCCGGCAAGGCGCTCGGACTCGATGAGCTGCAGGTCGATCGACTGGCGCGCGCCGTGTCCTGGACGGATGGGCTCAAGCTCGATGAGGAGCGCGTCCGCGAGGCCGGCTTCGATCCGGGCAATGCGCTGATCGCGCGGCTCATCGCGCTGACGCGCAGTCTCCTTGGCTTTCCGCGCCATCTGTCGCAACACGTGGGCGGTTTTCTGATCGCGCGGGGACCGCTCCATGAGCTGGTGCCGGTCGAGAACGCCGCCATGGCGGAACGCACCGTCATCGAATGGGACAAGGATGATCTCGATGACCTGGGACTTCTCAAAGTGGATGTGCTCGCGCTCGGCATGCTGTCCGCGATCCGTCGCGCCTTCACGCTGATCGCCGAGCATCGCGGCCGTACGCTCACGATGGCGGAGCTCGGACCCGATGACAAAAACGTCTACGACATGATCTGCCGGGCCGATACGGTGGGTGTCTTTCAGATCGAATCGCGCGCGCAGATGGCGATGCTGCCGCGCCTGAAGCCGCGCAATTACTACGATCTCGTCATCGAGGTGGCGCTGGTGCGGCCCGGCCCCATCCAGGGCGACATGGTGCATCCGTACCTGCGCCGCCGCAGCGGCGAGGAGCAGGTGACCTATCCGAGCGTGGCGGTCGAACGCGTCTTGCAGCGCACGCTCGGCGTGCCGATCTTTCAGGAACAGGTGATGCAGCTCGCGATGGTCGCGGCGGGCTTTACGCCGGGCGAGGCGGATCGCTTGCGCCGTGCGATGGCCGCCTGGAAGCGGCGTGGCGGACTCGAGCCCTTCGAAGAGCGGCTGGTGAGCGGCATGCGAGAGCGCAACTACAGCGCCGACTTCGCGCGCCAGATCTTCAAGCAGATCCAGGGTTTCGGCGAATATGGTTTTCCGGAATCGCATGCCGCGAGCTTTGCGCTCCTCGTCTACGTTTCCGCGTGGCTCAAGCACTACGAACCGGCGGCTTTCACCTGCGCGCTCCTCAATAGTCAGCCGATGGGGTTTTATGCGCCGGCACAGCTCGTGCGTGATGCGCGCGCGCATGGCGTTGAAGTGCGCCCCGTTGCGGTCGCGGCGAGCGCATGGCACTCAACGCTCGAGCAGCGCGCGGATGGCGAGCCGACTCTGCGGCTCGGCTTGCGGATGGCCAGGGGGTTCACCGAGGCAGGAGCGTTACGGCTCGTAGCCGCGCGCACGGAACGGGCATTCACGAGTGCGCAGGATCTGGCGGCGCGCGCGGCGCTCGAACGTCGCGATCTCGAAGCGCTGGCGGCCGCAGGCGCCCTGGGCGAGTTCGCTGGCCATCGTCATCGGGCGCTGTGGTCTGTCGCTGGCGTGGAGCCGCCGCTGCCGCTCCTTGCCGGGACAGAGATCGTCGAAGGCATACCACTGTTGCGCGCACCGAGTGAGGGTCAGGATGTGGTTGCAGATTATCGCAGTGTCGGCCTCACGCTTGGCCGCCATCCGCTTGCGCTGCTGCGCGCGCGGCTCGCCAGTGAAGAACTCCACTCGGCCCAGGCGCTATGGGATCTTCCCGATGGCGCGCCCGTGCGTGTCGCAGGTCTGGTGATCACGCGGCAGCGGCCGATGACCGCGAGTGGCGTGACTTTCGTGACGCTCGAGGACGAAACCGGGCATATCAACCTCGTGGTCTGGCTGCAGGTCGCTGAGCGCCAGCGGCGCGCGCTGATCGAATCACGGCTGCTCGAAGTGACCGGCAAGCTGCAGCGCGCCGGGAATGTGCTGCATGTGATCGTCGAGAACATGCGGGATCGCAGCAGGCTGCTCGGCAAGCTTGAGGCACGCTCGCGGGACTTCCACTGAAGCCAGTTGTCCGCAAGCAATGCAGCAGTCAAAGAGGGGGCTAGTGCTTGCGCGCTTTCTTTCTTCGGTGCGGCTTGTCTTCGCCGTCGGCGCCGATTTCGTAGTCATCGAAGTCCGAGACCTGCTCCGCGGTGCGCTTCTCTTCCATGAAACGCTCAAGACGCCGCCACGCGGGTTCGCCGACCTTCACGCCGCGTCGCCGCTGCTTGTCGAGGTCGCGCATCAGATGATCGACATCGAGATCATCCGACTCGCCGGCGCTTTCCGGCGCTTCGTCTTCCTCGAAGTCTTCGGATTCCGATTTTTCGCCCATGGCCTCGTGCTCCAACGCACGCCTCAACGACCGAAGGACACCCGAACGCGGCGAATTTATATTGCGAATCGAGCGGCGAGGCAATAGCGATGTGAGGATTGCGACGCGCGTCGCAATCCTGGCTGGACCCGGCCCCTGGGGGGGGCGGTCAGGCCACCAGATCGTTCAGCTGGAAGATCGGCAGAAGGAGGGCCATCACGATGCCCATGACGAAAAGACCCATGCCGATAATGAGCGCGGGACCGAGGAGGCTCAGCAGTGCGGTAATCAGGCTGTCGAGCTCGCGCTCCTGATTGCTGGCCGCCCGATCGAGCATGGTTTCGAGGTCACCGCTCGTTTCACCGCTCGCGATAAGATGAATGGTCATCGGTGGAAACAGCCGGCTCACGGCGAGCGAACGGGCGATCGCAGCGCCTTCCCGGACGCGGGCGGCGGCTTCGGCCACGGCTTCGCGCATGGGCACATTGGTGATGACTTCGCCGGCAATCCTCAGGCCTTCGAGCACCGGGACGGCGCTAGCCGTAAGAATGCTCAAGGTTCGGGTGAAGCGCGCCGTGTTCGCGCCCCGGACCAGGCGGCCGACGAGCGGTATGCGCAGCAAGAACTGGTGGAATCGGCGTTTGGGGCCGACCTGCTTCAGTCGAAAGTAGACAAATACGCCCACAGCCGCCAGCGCTATTGCGGTATAGATTCCAAAGCTGCGCACATAATTGCTGACCCCGATCAGAATCCGGGTGGCTAGCGGCAGCTCGGCCTTGGCGGTGGAGAACACCTCGACGACCATCGGCAC
>JBGPLJ010000165.1:0-7745 GCA_041486385.1 Steroidobacteraceae bacterium | reverse complement strand
CGCCTGACCTATCGCGATTTCAGCGGCGACAAACGCATCGACCTCGGCTTCAGGGTGGCGCGCTATGCGGAATGACAACAGCCTAATTGATCGGCGCGCGGCGTTGCTGAGTGCGCTGCTGGCCATGGTCCTTGGAACCGCGATTGCATTCGCGGACGACACGGCGCCGCAGCCAGCGCCCGCTTCGAGCCCGGCGCCAGCGCAAACACCGGCGCCCGCTCCAGCGGCGCCCGCAGCGCCCACGGCATCAAAGCCCGCGGACAAAGCGGCAGCCAAGCCGGCGGCGAAGCCGGCCGGCAAGAGCGATGCCGACGAAGACGAGGGCGCCGACTACGAAAAGAACGCGGCCAAGCGCTTCACTCCCACTGAGCGCACGCCCGCCGACAAGAACGTCAGCTTTCCCGTGGACATCTAGAATCATGACACGCGCCATCGAATTGAACGACGTCGACCTCACGCTCGCCGAAAACGGACGCCTCCTTGCGATGAGTCCCGGCTACGCGCTGCTGGAAGAAAGCGGGCCAATCCTTGGCGCAGCGGCGCGCTCAGTAGCGCGCGTACAGCCCGCGAAGGTGAATCATCACTTCTGGCACGAGCTGTCGACGCGCGCGCACTTGAAAGGTATCGCAGGCGCAGGCTCATACGCGGACCTTGCATACCTCCATTTGCGGGAGCTTCTCAGCGGGCAGACCGCGGGGACGCCGACGACAGTGCTCGTTCCCGCGGCCATGGGACTCGAACAACTGGGTCTGCTGCGTGCGATCGCGCAGGCGGCAGGCATCGAAGCGGCGTGCTTCGTCGATACCGCCGTCGCCGCCGCGCGCGCGCTGCCTGGCAACGGCAAGCTGTTCCATATCGACGTCGAATTGCATCGCGCAACGGTGACGGAACTGCGCGCGGGAGAGCAGATCGAGCGCGGCCGCGTGCTCGTGGCGAGCGGCGCGGGACAGCTCGCATTGATGCAGCGAACGCTCGAGTTCATCGCGCGCGATATGGTTCATGAAACGCGCTTCGATCCACTGCTGCAGGGCGAGAGCGAGCAGGCACTGTTCGATGCGCTCCCGCAGCTCATGCGCGAAGCGGCCACCAAGGGACGCGTCACGATCGCACTCGGGGCGCCGACGGAGCGCCATCGCATCGAGCTGAAGCAGGATCAGTTGATCGCAGCGACGGCGCCGCTCGTCGAGGAAATCCTCACGCAGCTGCATCGTCTGCGCTGGGCCGGAGAGGCGAGCACGATTGGCCTCGGCGCGCAGGCGGCCCTGCTGCCCGGTCTTGCGCAGCGCCTCGTCGAACTTCCCGACTCCGAGTGCTACGTGCTGGAGCCGATGAGCGCCATTGCGGCTGTGTCAGGCGCGTTCGCGATCGAAAAAACGAGCGGCGACACAGCAGAGCGCGTCACCGCTCTTGCCAGCGTGCCGGAGTCGGCGCGGCCGGCATTCGGCGCGACGGCTGTGCTGGCGGACGATGCGGCGCCGGTCGCGGCGCCGAGTCATCTTCTCTATCGGGGCCAGGCCATTGCGCTCGACTGCGAATCGCTCACGATCGGCACGTCGGTAAGCAGTGCGTCCCGTGCGCTGAATGTGGCCGGCGCGACCGCGGGCGTGTCACGATCTCACTGCACCTTGCTGCGGCAGGGCACGGACCTGCTGGTATTCGACCACTCGAGTTTCGGCACGTGGCTCAACGACGAGCGCATCGCGCATCGCGCGCGGCTGCGCGCAGGAGATCATCTGCGGCTGGGCGCTCCGGGTATCGTGCTCGAGCTCATCGCCATCAACGGCTAGCAGCGACCGCTCGAGAACACCGACTGTGCGCCGGCGTCGAATAGAAGTTTTCAGTATTTCGTTCCTCGACTGCATTTGCTGCGGCTTCGGGGCGGTCATTCTCGTTTACATCATCATTGCCGGGCAGACCGGGGACCTGCGCGTGCGCCGTAACGACGATCTGGCCGCCGAGGTCAATCGGCTCGACGAGCAGGTGCTCGAGGGGCGCAGGAACCTCGTCGCCCTGCATAATTCTCTCGAGCAGACGAAAGAGGAGAACGCGCGCGCATCCGGCCGTGCCGACATCGTGCTGCGCCAGCTTACGGAGTCGAAGCTCGAACTCTCGCGCTACGACGCCGACAGCCTCGCGCGTCGCGCGCACATCAATCAACTGCAATCCGACATCCAGGCAATGCAGCAAGGCAACCGGCGGCTCGCGGGCGGCACGACCGTGAGCGGGCCGCCGGGCGAGAATCTCGTTCGCTTCCGTACTGGCGGCGACCGCATGTACCTGACAGGCATTACGCTCAAGGGCAAGCGGATCGCGGTCCTGTTTGACGTCTCTGCGAGCATGCTCGACTCGACCGTCGTGAACATCGTGCGGCTGCGTAACGAGTCGGATGCGGAAAAGCGCAAGGCGCCGAAATGGCGGCGGGCCCTGGCGACCGCGCAGTGGCTCACCGCGCGCATGCCGACCGCCGCGAAGTTCCAGGTGATCGCGTTCAATACCAAGGCGCGGGCGCTGGTGCCGGGTGTCGATGGCAGCTGGTTGAACGCGAATGATCCGGAGCAGTTGAGCAAGGTCATCGCGCAGCTGAACCTGCAGGTGCCGGGCGACGGCACGAGCCTCGCGCAGGCGTTCACGGCGCTGAAGGCCTTGACTCCCGCGCCCGATCAGATCGTGCTGCTCACCGACGGTCTGCCAACCCAGGGCATGACGCCCTTCACGGTCAAACGCAATATCCGCGTCGAGGAACGCGAGAAGCTCTTCGACGACGCGGTGAAGCTGCTGCCGAAGGCGCCCGTCAGCGTCATTCTCTTTCCGATGGAGGGCGACGTCCCGGCACCGGCGAAATTCTGGCGGCTGGCACGGCAGACGAACGGCGTCTTCATGATGCCGTCGGAGGACTGGCCGTGAAGCTGAAGCGCCGCGAGACGGAAATCTTCACGCTGTCGTTTCTCGACTGCATCTGCTGCGGTTTCGGCGCCGTCATCCTGCTCCTGGTGCTGTCCAATGCCGGCGAGCCGCCGATCATCGAGCACACGAGCCAGGCGCTGAAAGGACAGGTCGACAAGCTCCAGGAGGAGCTCTACGAGCTGCGCGGCGAGACCGACGTGCTGAACCGCGAACTGCATGGCCGCATTCAGCAGTTGTCCACCGAGCAGGCCCGCATCGCGCGGCTGCAGGGCGACCTTTCGGCCATCCATGGCCAATATCAGTCGAGCAAGCAGGATGCGGACTTCACCAACAGGGAGGAGGGTGAACTTGTTGCCGCCTATCAGAAACTCACAGCTGAGATGCAGCGCCTGCTCGCGCAGAACACACGGCGGGCGACGCGCGAAGAGGTCGGTGGCATACCGGTCGACAGCGAGTACATCATCTTTGTGATCGACACTTCATCGAGCATGACGGATTTCCACTGGAACGTCGCCCAGCGGACCTTGCGCGAGATTCTCGACATCTATCCGCGCGTGAAGGGCCTGCAGATTCTGAGCGACCAGGGCAAGTACATGTTCGCGGGCGGGCGTGGGCACTGGCTGGACGATTCCGAGTCGCTGCGCAGTCAGATCGTGGCGCGCTTTCCGACCTGGAAGCCCTACAGCAGGTCGAGCCCGGTCGAAGGGATCGAGGAGGCGATTCGGGAATTCTGGTCGGCGAACAAGCGCATCAGCCTCTATGTGTTCGGGGATGACTTCACCGGCTCATCGATTCAGGACGTGGTCGATGAGGTGGACCATCTCAATCGCACCGCAAATGGCGTGCGCCGGGTACGCATCCATGCGATCGGCTTTCCGACGTCGGACGACGTGTCGGTGAGCTCCAGCCTGCGCTTCAGTGCGCTCATGCGCGCGCTGTGCGAGACCAATGGCGGGAGTTTCGTCGGCCTGAATCATTGAATCAGCTGGCTGAGTTGGCCTCAGGCGCCGCGCTGTGTTAATCAGGAGTCTCGGGGGAGAGCCCGAAATGCACAACAATATGAACAACAAGACAGTTCGTCCCTGCAGCTGGGCGTCGGCCGGGTTGGCGGCTGCAGCCCTTGCGACGATCAGTGCGTGCGGCGACGTGAAGGTCAAGGCGGAACCGAAGTTGCCGGTCGCGTTGGTCAGTCAGCTGCCGCTCACCGTGGGCGTCTTCTATCCGAGCGGCTTTCGCACCTATGTGCACCGGGAAGATCGCTGGGGCTCGGGCTACGAAGTGAATCTCGGGCCGGGTCACGTGCAGCTCGCGGATCAGCTCTTTCGCCTCGAATTCGCGCATACGGTTCCGGTTGAAAATCTGACCGCCGCGCCGAAGAGTCCGGCACTCGCGGCGATTGTCGAGCCGCGCATCGAGCGCTTTTCGTTTCTGACTGCGCGCGACACCGGCGGTCAATACTTCGCGGTCACCATCGATTACCGCCTGAATCTCTTCAACAGCTCCGGCGAACGCATCGATTCATTCACTTTCGTCGGCTACGGCAGCGCGCCGTCGACGGGCATCAAAACCGAGACTCCGCTGTTCGCGGCGACCCAGGCGGCGATGCGCGACGCGGCCGCCAAGTTTCTGGTGCAGTTTCCGGAACAGGCGACCGTGAAGCGGTTGCTGAAGGGCGAGACCATCACGCCGCTCGCCGAGCTCAAGGCGCAGCAGGACGCCGCGCCCGCGGGGACCGACACGATTGAAGCCGTGCCGATCGAAGAGCGCAAGACCGACGCTGCGCCCTCCAACCAGCTGCGTGGCTCCTGACGGCTATTTGACCGAGAAAACCTGTTGTCGCAGGTGTGTGCCCGGTGACTCGACCGGCTCGCCCCGCTCCAGGCGCGGACGATAGCGCGCCTTCTTGATCGCGTTCAGCACGGCGCGTTCCTGCGAGTCGCTCGCCTTCTTCTCGCTGGTGCGCGCGTTGACAACGCGACCGTCGGTCGTCACCGTGAATTCGACATCGACGAATCCTTCGACGATGTTCTCCGGCTTGGCTTTGCGCGCCGGCTGGCCGGTGAGCGGCGTGCGGTAGTAGATCTGCGTCGGCTGGGCGAACGCGGCGTTCTCCGGCGGGGTCAAGACCTGCACGAACGGCCAGGCGCGGTGGTACATGTCCCTGGATTCCTTGTCGCTGCCCCCGAGGAGCAGCCAGTCGCCGAGAGCGACCAGCGTGCGGGCATGCAGCGTCGGATCCGGCGACGGGCCCGATTCAATCAGTTTGAGCGCGGTGCGCAGCGCGTCTTCGCCGGTGGGATTCAGGCGCGACCCGCCGCTGGCCGCACTCGCTCCCATCGGCGTTCCCGACGGCATGAGCGTACCGCCCGGCGCGTTGCTGGCCGCGGCATTGCCGTCATCGGCCTGTTCCGGTCCGAAAATGAACTCCAGTCGATAGGTTTCGGCGATCCCAAGCAACGCCGGCACCATCCTCACGTCCGCGTGGCCGGCGGCTTTCTGCACGATCGCCAAGACGTTGCCGTAATACTGGCGCCCCGCGGTGTAACGGCCGGCCTCGGTGTACCAGCGGGCGAGCTTCAAGAGTGCCGGCGTGACCTCGACGCTGTCCTTGCCGTACTGGTTCTCGCTGACGCGATAGCTGTAGATCTGCTCGCGCTCGGCGTCTTCGGGCTTGTTGACCTGACCGTAGGCGCGGATGAGCGGATCGAGCAGGTCGAGCTGCGCCACATTGAACAGGCCGTCGATCTTGCGCGTGATGTCGACGGCGCGCCGCAGCGGCTCGATGGCGGATTCGGCTTCGCCGGCGGCGAGATAGGTCAGTCCCAGCCCGCGCAGGGGCTGAATCAGTGACTTGGTGAAGCCGCCGGTGTGCTCCTCGATGATCTTGACGGTGCGCAGGTACCCCGCTTCCGCTTCGTCGAAGGTGCCGAGCTGATACTGCGTCGTCGCGAGATTCAGGAGCGGCGTTGCGAGCGACAGATCGGTTGGGCTGGTCGCGGCTTCCGTCAGCGTTACCAGGCGCTGCGCGGGCTCGAGCGCATCCTTGTAATTGTGCGCGTCGAAGAGTTGGCGAAATTCGTGGTAGACCTGCAGCCGCTCCTCTGGCGTGCTCGTTACCGCGGGCACGCTGGCCGTGGCCGGTGGCGAGCTGCTGGCGGGTGGCGCCGGCGGGGCTGCGGGTTTCGGTGCCGCCTCCAGCAATGTTGCCAGCACGAGGCTGGCGCCGAGAGGCCAAAGGGTGTGGAGCGAATGCACTCGAGTCATGTTTCGTCCGATTCCTGTCAGGGGCCACGGTATCAGGTCGCGGCTCGGCGCCGCCAGTTCCTGTGAGTGACGAGCCTGGGACCACCTGGTTCAGGCCGGCGGCGGGATCTGTGAGCGCCGGGCGACGCGTTCGCGGGCGCGAATCAACACGGGCCGCAGGAGCCGATACAGCAGATAGAGAGTAATAGGTCCGAGCGCGAGCCAGCCAACCACGGCGTGCACGATGGCCGACCACAGCAGCGTGACCGCATGGAATGCGCCGTGCGAGAGGAGTGCCTGACCCGCCGCGATCGACAGGGGCTGCTTCGGCGCGTGCATCAGCGCTTCACCGACGCGCACGAACGGAATGATCAGCAGCAGCTGCACCGGCGTCATCAGAATATGCACGGCCTGAACCGCCACGAGATTCAGACGCAGGGCGAGCGCAGCGGCGGTGCAGAGAACGGCGGTCGTGCCGAGCACCGGAAAGATTCCAATGATCGCTCCGCAAGCGAGACTTAAGGCGATGCTCTCGGGTGTGATGCCCTGTTTCAGGAGCGTAACGATCGGGCCGACGATGCGCCTGCGGAAGAACTCCCTCATGCATTGGGCCGCGTGAAAATGGCCGAAGTCGGCTCGCCCGGCGCGAGTCGCGCCACCAGGATGGTGCCGAACACGAGGCGCAGAGCGGTAGTCGATGGCATGCGGATACTCCGGCCGACGGGCGGCCCAGCCTAACCAACTACGTGAAGCAATGTCCTGTGGATGCAAGAGAGCACCCCGGCGCATCCCGCGG
Source organism: Steroidobacteraceae bacterium (assembly GCA_041486385.1). Classification (GTDB taxonomy): domain Bacteria; phylum Pseudomonadota; class Gammaproteobacteria; order Steroidobacterales; family Steroidobacteraceae; genus JBGPLJ01. Next base: position 802 of record JBGPLJ010000165.1, on the reverse strand, counting down.
CCGTCTGACGGTTTCGTCGCAATCAGTCAACGGTGGGTTGGCCCCGCGACGCTGGACGGGCCCCTCCTTCGCGCTCATGGCGCAAACGCGCATAAGAAATTCCGGCGGCGGACCGCTCGGAATTTCTTGCGATCCTTGCGCGAGCGGGCACTGAGGCGACGTGTTATCGCGGTACCGTCCGACGGTACCTGCCTCATTGCCTGCGCTCGCGCGGCGGCGTTTGCAATGAGCGCGAAGGAGGGGCCCGTCCAGCGTCGCGGGCAGGCCGTTTAAGACACGTTGCCCCTGAACGCTGGAGCCGGGCGCAGACATGGCCCCTCCGCTGACTGACTCCGCCGAAACCTCCGACAAGACGCATTCCCCCGAACCTGACACCGGTACCGGGCGGGGTAAGCTTTCGGTGGCGGTGAGGCGGGCGCGGCGGTATAAAGCGGCGCGGCCCGGAGAGCATCCCTTTGAACTCGAACGTCACTGCAAACCAGACCAAGATTGCGCTTGTCGCGGGCGCCAGCGGTCTCGTCGGCGGCCGGCTCGTCGAAGCGCTGCTGCGGGCCCCGGAATATTCGCGCGTGATCGCCTTGTCGCGCCGGCCGCTCGCGGTCGAGCACGGCAAGGTCGCCAACCGCATCATCAATTTTGCCACGCTCGAGAAGAGCCTCGCGGGGACGGTCGCCGACGAAGCGTTCTGCGCCCTCGGCACGACGATGCGGGCCGCGGGTTCCGAAGCGGCCTTTCGCGAGGTCGACTACGGCTGCGTGATCGCATTTGCCAAAGCCGCCGCTCGCTGCGGCGCCAAGCGCTT
>JBGPLJ010000164.1:0-7902 GCA_041486385.1 Steroidobacteraceae bacterium | reverse complement strand
CATCTTTTCAAAGTGGGGAATCATCCACCAGGCATCGACCGAGTAGCGGCTGAAGCCGCCGGCGAGCTGATCGTAGATGCCGCCTTCGGCCATCGAACGGAGCGTGCGCGTTGCCATGTAGAGTGCGTCGAGATCCGGGGCGGTGCCAAGCGCTGTCGCACGCCAATCGCGCAGCAACCGTTCAATCGAAGTCGGGTGCGGAAACTTGGGTGCGCGACCGAAGCCGCCGAATTGCGGGTCGAAATCGCCAGCGAGTTCCCGGCGTGATTGGGCGATCGGCTCCCGATCGAGCGTGGCCTTGCTGTCCGCCGGCGGGTTCATGGTGTCGAACGCTTCGCGCACGAGCTTGGCGCGACCGTCGATCTCGTCGCGCTCGTTCTGGTAATAATCCGAGACGCGCACCAGCAGATCCTTGAACGCGATCAGGCCGTGCCGCGGCATGTTTGGAAAATACGTGCCACCCACGAAGGGCGTGAGGTCATCGGGCGCCAGGAACATCGTGAGCGGCCAGCCGCCGCCGCGCTGCGAGAGCATCTGGTGCGCGATCTGGTAGATCTTGTCGAGATCGGGGCGCTCTTCGCGATCCACCTTGATGTTGACGAAGAGCTTGTTCATGAGCGCCGCGGTCTCGGCGTCTTCGAAGGATTCATGGGCCATCACATGGCACCAGTGGCAGGCCGAATAGCCGATCGAGAGCAGAATGGGCTTCTTTTCCGACCTTGCGCGCTCGAGCGCTTCGGGGCCCCAGGGATACCAATCCACCGGATTATCGGCGTGCTGCTGCAGATACGGGCTCGTCGCCTGGGCCAGGCGATTGCGGCTGGCCTTACGCGCTGTTTTTTCCATGTGGCGGTGTCGACGGTTGGCTAGAATGCGCGCCCACTATATGCCAGCCACCCATACCGCATCACTGCCGACGCTGAAGGTCCGGCACGGTGAAGACCGGCGTCTCGCCGCCGGCCACCTCTGGATCTTCAGCAACGAGGTCGACGTCGCCGCGACGCCGCTCACGGCCTTCGAGCCGGGCGAACTCGTGCGCGTGATGAACGATCGCGACCGCTTCATGGGCTATGCCTACGTCAATCCGCGCTCGCTCATCGCCGCGCGCATCCTGAGCCGCGACGAGCGGGTGTTCCCGGACCGCGACCTCATCGTGAAGCGCCTGAAGTCGGCGCTCGCTTTGCGCCACCGCTTGAGCGAGGAGCCCTACTATCGCCTGGTGTTCGGGGAATCGGACCTGCTGCCCGGCCTCGTGATCGATCGTTACGGCGACGTGCTGGTCGTTGAGATCGGCACGGCCGGCATGGAGCGCATGAAGGACGACATCCTCGCGGCATTGCGCAAGGTGATCGAACCGAGCGCCGTGCTCCTGAAGAACGACAGCGGATCGCGCGAACTCGAGGGCCTGCCGAGTTACGTCGAGACTGCATTTGGCACGGTGCCCGACCGGGTGCCAATCCGCGAGAACGGTCTGACGTTCGAAGCGTCGTTGGCCGGGGGGCAGAAGACCGGCTGGTACTACGATCAGGCGCATAACCGCGAGGCGTTCATTCGCTACGTGGGCGGCGCGCGCGTGCTCGATGTGTGCTGCTATCTCGGCGCCTGGGGGATCGCTGCGGCCAAGCATGGGGCGGCCGAGGCGACCTGCGTCGACTCCTCGGCGAGCGCGCTCGAAGGGGCCCAGCGCAATGCCGCTGCCAACGATGTGAAGATATCGACCGTCAAGGGCGATGCCTTCGACGTACTGGGCGACCTGCACGCCCGCCACGTGGAATTCGACATCGTGGTGCTCGATCCGCCGGCCTTCATCAAGCGGCGCAAGGACATTCCGAAAGGGGAGGCCGCCTATCGGAAGCTGAATCAGATGGGGATGCAGCTGCTCGCCCGCGATGGGCTCCTCGTGAGTTCGTCCTGCTCCTATCACATGCCGGCGGACGATCTCCTCGGGGCGATCGCCCGCGCCGGGCGCAATCTCAACCGTCATGTCGCGATGCTGGAAGCGGGCGGTCAGGCGCCGGATCACCCTGTCCATCCGGCGATTCCCGAGACCCGGTACCTGAAAACCTTCTTCTGCCGCGTCGTGCGCGAGTGACCGTTCCGATCCGCGACTGATCGTTTACACTGCGCTCCCATGCTGCAATATCCGACGATCGATCCGGTGGCATTCAGCGTGGGGCCGTTCCATGGCATCGGTCCCATCCGCGTTCACTGGTACGGGATCATGTACCTCCTCGGCTTCGTGGCCGCGGTGGTGGTCGCCCGCATCCGCATCCGCAAGCCCGGCGCCACCTGGAAGCCGCAGGATGTCGAGGATCTCATCTTCTATTGCGCGCTCGGCGTCATCTTCGGCGGACGGCTCGGCTGGATCCTGGTCTACGGCCACGACACCATCGCCGATGACTGGCGCAACATTTACCGCATCTGGGACGGCGGCATGTCGTTCCACGGAGCGCTCGTTGCAGTCATGATCGCCATGGCGATCTTTGCCTGGCGCCGCAATCGGAAGGTAGCCGACGTATTTGACTTCATGGCGCCGCTGCCGTGCCTTGGTCTTTTCTTCGGGCGCATCGGCAACTTCATCAATAGCGAACTCTGGGGCAAGGCGACCACCGTGCCCTGGGGCTTCAAGGTGGGCGATCAGGTGCTGCATCCCTCGCAGCTCTACGAGGCGACGCTCGAAGGCCTCGTGATGTTCGCGGTGATCTGGATATTCACGTCGAAGCCGCGTCCGCGGCTCGCGCCAACGGGGCTCTTTCTCGTGCTTTATGGCACTTTCCGTACCGCGATTGAATTCGTGCGGGTGCCCGACAAAAACATGGGCGATCACGGCTATGTCGCCTGGGGCTGGCTCACGACGGGACAGATTCTTTCCGTCCCGATGATCCTCGTCGGTATCGCTTTGCTCGTCATCGCGTACCGGCGCAATCAGCCGTCCGGCAATTACGCCTGAGCCGGCGCCGGAATCATGCAGCCGTATCTCGTTCTTCTGCGCCAGGTACTCGACAACGGTGCCCGTAAGGCCGACCGCACCGGCACCGGTACGCTCTCGCTCTTCGGGGCGCAGTTGCGGTTCGATTTGAAGCGCGGTTTTCCGCTCGTCACGACGAAAAAGATTCACGTGCGGTCCATTATCGGGGAGCTCCTGTGGTTCCTGCGCGGCGATACGAACGTCGCCTTTCTGCGCGAAAACGGCATCACGATCTGGGATGAGTGGGCCGATGAGCAAGGTGAGCTCGGCCCGGTGTACGGCAAGCAGTGGCGCTCCTGGCCGAAGGCCGACGGCGGCCACGTCGATCAGATCGCGGAAGTCATCGCCGGCATCAAGAGCAACCCCGATTCGCGGCGGCTCATGGTGAGCGCGTGGAACGTCGGCGAAATCGAGAAGATGGCGCTCGCGCCGTGCCACGTGCTCTTTCAGTTCTACGTAGCGGACGGCAAGCTCTCCTGTCAGCTATATCAGCGCAGTGCCGATCTCTTTCTTGGCGTGCCTTTCAACATCGCTTCGTACGCGCTCCTTACCCACATGATCGCGCAGCAGACGGATCTGGAGGTCGGCGATTTCATCTGGACGGGCGGCGACTGCCACCTTTATCTCAACCACCTGGACCAGGCGACGGTGCAGCTCGATCGCGAGCCGCTGCACTTGCCGACGCTGGCGCTCAAGCGCCGGCCGCCTTCGATTTCAGACTATCGATTTGAAGACTTTGAATTCCTCAACTACGACTATCACCCGGCCATCAAAGCGCCGGTCGCCGTCTAACAACAACACCCGAGTGCACTCATGAGCGAGTTGATGCAGACGCCATCGCCGATAACTCCGGCCGCAGGTGCGGAGAAGCAGCCGTGGCCTTCGTCCAGGCAGGTCTGGGGCGGCGTTTCGCTATTCGGCGGCACGGTCTTTGTGCTGTTCGCGAACAATACGATCGTCGGGCTGCTGCTGCAGATGATCAAGAAGGACTTCGGACTCTCGGATACGGGCGTCAGCTGGATCGTCGGCTTCGCCGGCGTGCTGTTCGGCGCAGCCGCTGCCCTGCCCGTGGCGCGACTGATCGATCGCACGAACCGCAAGACCATCATCGGCATCGGACTGGTGGTCGTGAGCCTCGGCACCGTCCTGTGCGGCATCTCGCGCGGCTTCTGGGGCCTGCTGATCGGGCGACTCGTCGGCGGCGTCGGCGGTTCGGGCAATGGCCCCGCCGCCTATTCCATCCTCGCGGACTACATGCCGCCACCTAAACTTCCGCGCGCGCTCGCCGTGATGAACATCGGCTTCGCACTGAGCCGGCCCGCCGCCATGATCTTCGGCGGCGCGCTGATCGCGCTGGCCGTGACTACGCCGCAAGTGACACTGCCGCTCATCGGGACGCTCCATCCCTGGCAGGTCGTGTTCCTCTACCTCGCCATTCCGGAAATTACGCTCGCCGTTCTGGCGTTGTCGCTGCTGCACGAGCCGCGCCGCCGCGGTCTGCCGACGGCCGATGTGATTCCGCTCGCCGATGTGTTCCGGTATCTGTGGGACCACCGGCGCGCCTTCGCGCCGATGTTCGGCGGATTGGCCCTCAACTCGCTCGCATTTGGCACCGCAATCTGGGAGGCGGCGTTCTTTCAGCGTACCTACGGCTGGTCGCCGGCCCAGTACGGGCTGATTGAAGGCTCGGTGCTTTTCGTGCTTTCGCCGCTCGGCATGCTCGCCGGCGGTTTCATCGCGGAATGGCTGGGCAGAAAGGGTTACGACGATGCGAACCTGCGGGTCGTCTTCTACGGCATGCTGCTGCATCTGCCGTTCGCGATCCTCTATCCGCTGATGCCGACGCCCCTCTGGGCGATCGCGCTTTCCGCCATCAACACGAGCATCTCCGGCGGGCTGGGTGCGCCGCAGAACGCGGCCTTGCAGGTCCTCCTGCCAAGCCGGATGCGCGGTATAATCACCGCACTCTATCTGCTGGTCTTCACGCTCGTGGGTTTTGGCCTGGCGCCCACGGTGGTTGCGCTGATCACGGATCATGTGATCGGCGACGAATCGAAGATTCGCTATTCGCTGGTGTTGCTGCAAGCGGTGGCTGGGCCGCTCGCGGCGTTTATCTTCTATCTCGGCATGAAGCCTTACGGCAAAGAATTCGCGCGCGTCAAGAGCTGGTACCTGTGAGGATTGGTTGATGATGAATCTGGCTCCTGACTTTGCATCCCCGCTGCTTGAAGTCCGCAATTCCGCGATTCACGGCCGCGGCGTATTCGCCCTGCGGCACATCCCGAAGGGCACGCGGATCATCGAGTATCTCGGCGAACGCATTTCGCACGCGGAAGCGGACAGCCGCTACGAAGATCGGCCCGAGGACGACAACCACACGTTTCTCTTCATCGTCGACAAGCGCACCGTCATCGACGCGGGCGTCAACGGTAACGACGCGCGCTTCATCAATCACGCCTGCGATCCGAATTGCGAGACGGTGATCGAGAAGCGCCGCGTCTTCATCGAAGCGATGCGCGACATCGAGCCGGGCGAAGAACTCAACTACGACTACCAGATTCAGCGCGACGACGACGATCCGCCGAACGTCGAGCAAGTCTGGGCCTGCCGCTGCGGCACCGAAACCTGCCGCGGGACGATGCTCGAGTAGCAGTGCAGTCTGCAGGCGCGTACCAAGGCGCGGGCCAGACGAAGATCACCGTGACCTGGAAGCTCGCGACTAGGGAATGAGTTCCATGTCGACGCGATGCATGCCGGGGCCCCAGCCGTCGGGCGTCGTCTTGATTTCGCGCGCACCGAATTTCGCGAAGAAGGGTGCGGACTTCTGGCTCGCGGCAATTTCGAGCCGCTTGGCCTTGAGGGCGCGCAGGCCCGCCAGTACGCGCGTCATGATGGCGTGACCCACGCCCTGACCCTGCGTGTTGCGCGCGATCAGAATCCAACGCAAGGTCATGACACCCTTGCCTTCGACACACAGGCCATAGGCGCCAGCCACGCGCCCGCCGAGCATGCACACACAGTAGTCATCCGCCGAACGCTCAAGAAAGGTGATGTATTCCGCGCGTTCGTTGGGCGCGAAGAACTCCGGGCTGTTCTCGTCGAAGAAGCCGAGGCAGGCCGCGCGATCGGCTGGCTCAAAGGGGCGAAAGGCGAGCGGTGCCGTCATCGCTGCAACGCTGTCATCGCCTGAACCTATGGTCGATGTCCACGAGAACCTCCAGCAGATTCCCGTGAAGCTTAGCGCGTTGGCGCAGCTGCGTCAGTTGCCGGCCGGACTCGAGGTCCGGCCGGCGTTGGGCCGAAGTTGAGCTCGGGCTGGATCGTCGCTTACGGTCCAGGGCTGGGATTGTCGGGAAGCTTCGGAATAGCTCGCAGGTACTCGTAGACCGCTCGCAGGTCGAGATCGGTCATCTTGCCGATCACCGGCCACGGCATGACCTGCAGGATTCGCGGCGTGCCGTCCGGGTTGAGCTCATCCGGATCGCGCCCCGTGCGCAACAAAGTCCTGAATTGCTCGAAGGTCAGGCCCGCGGGTCTTCCCGAATCGTCCGGTGTGAGGTTCTTCGACTTGAAAGGCCCGAAGAGCCTCCCGCCGGCCAAGTACTGCTCGGCATTGATCGTTTCCGGTTGACCCAGGTACGGATTGCCGCCAGCGGCAAAGTTCGGATGGGTGTGGCAGTCGGTGCAGCTGCCCTGGGCGTTGATGATGTAGCTGCCGAGTCCGACGAGCAGGGGGTTCTTGCCCCGCGTGTCGAGCGGCACCGGCGCAATCTCATAACCGATGCGGATCTCCTTCCACCTGGAATCGAGATCGCGCTGTTGGATCTGGTTCGATGAGTCCACGCGATTTCCGGCCTGGGTCACGACGGATCCGAGTATCAGCAGTCCGGCGGCCGCGCCGGCCGCCAGCATTGGCAGGGTCTTCATGGTTGTTCTCCTTATGGCACGACTAAGCCGTTATGGCACACTTGTGCCATAAGAGACTAGTGCTAAACTCGCGGCATGTCAAACCGTGCTACGCGGCGATCCTCACCCGCGGCCGTCGAACGCGGACGGGTGCGTCAGAAGAAGCGCACCAAGGGGCTGTTGCTTACGGCCGCTCGATCACTGATCGCCGCCGGCCGCCGTCCGACCGTAGCCGAGGTTGCCGATGCCGCGGAGGTGTCGCGGCGCACCGCCTACCGCTACTTTCCGACCCAGATGAAGCTCATGAGCGATGCGGCCCTCGAGGGGCTGCGCCCGGTGATGGAGGCGGCGATCGCCGCGGCGCCGTCGGGCGGCAACGCCGATGACGTCGAGGCCCGTGTCGATGCCATGAGCGAGAAGATGATGCGGCTCGCGTTCGAGCACGAGCCGTTGCTCCGGACGATGATTCACGAAACGGTGCTGCATCAGGGCGGAGGCGATGCGCGCCGCTGGGGCCGACGCATGGAGTGGATCGAAATGGCCGTTGCGCCGATGCGCCCACAGCTGGGGGCGACAGCCTACAAGCGCCTTTTGTCCGCACTCGGACTCTGCGTCGGCATCGAAGCGCTGCTGGTGTTACGCGATATCTGCGGGCTTTCGCAAGCGCAGACGATCCAGGTGAGTCAGTGGATGGCGCGGGCCGTAATTCGGCAGAGTCTCGCGGAACGCAAGACGGCGCGGCGCCGGTGAAGTCTCGGTCTAACCCTTGAACCCTTCGAGCCTTCCCTTGATCTCCTCGCGTGCGGCGCGAAAGCGCGTGCGCATTTCTTCTGCGGGCAGCGTGGCATCTTGGGTTGCCGGATCGGGAATGGGCCAATGTAGACGGCGCACGTGACCGGGCAGGATGGGGCACACTTCGTCGGCGCAGAGGGTGACGACCAGATCAATGCTGCCGATATCGATCTCAGCGACGGACTTGGAACGCTGCCCGGTGATGTCGATGCCGATCTCGGCCATGGTTTCAATTG
>JBGPLJ010000163.1:0-7928 GCA_041486385.1 Steroidobacteraceae bacterium | reverse complement strand
GACTACCTCGCGGATTTCAGCGGTGAATTCCACGACCTGCGCGAGCGGTCAGCATTCGCGGAATGCCTGAATCCCGCGAGCTACGTTGAGTCGCAGATCCTCGCGGAACGTCTTCTCGATGTTGGATCGCTCGGCATCGTGTATCCGAGCGTTCGCAACGAGGGCGGCACGTGCATCGTCTGTTTTCGTCCGGCGCTCGTGACTCACCTGCGCAAGGGCAAGACCTATCGCTTTCGCTGGCAAGGCGAGCCCAAGCCGGTGATCGAGCTCGATTAGCCGCTCGTCTTCAGGATCCGCCTGGCTGCGTCCACGTCTTTCCCGTCACCGGATGCCGGTAGTGGAAGGGGACGACGCTCGTCTCCGGCCAGCCGTAGGGCATCTCGGCCAGTATCTCGTCCGGTCCGATCTGATTCTCGGGATAGGTCTTCTCGAACGGCGGCAGATGTCCCGAGCTGTGCGCCCAGCCCTGCTCATAGGGCGCCTGCCAGCGTCCGACGTAATCGAGCAGTTTGATTTTCCACACGCCGCCCTCCTTGACGTACACGTTCTCGTAGATGCCGCCGCCCCAGAATTGCTGCGGCATGTGCTCAAGCGGTTCCGGCTTCTTGTCGTGATAGCCGATCATGTTGAGGGCACGCACGCGCATGTGGGCCGTCCTGCCGTCCGGCGCGACGGTGATTATGTCCTGCAGCATCAGGTGATCGAGCAGAAAGCCGTACACCGGACCGTTGTGGCCCTTGGTGAAGGTCTTGCGAAACCAGTCGCAGTAGAGTCTGCGCACTCCTGAGCGAGTTTTGTACAGGCCGTTGAGAAAACGTACGGCGCCGTCGTCGGCAAAGAGATCGCAGGCCTCATCGTACAGGCACATGTCGATGTAGTAGCCGTACATGAAGTGCAGATAGCGGACCGCGTTGGTGTCTTCGACGGCGCTGAGGCGAGCCGTCAATTGCGCGACCTGGTTTTCCAGCACTTTCAGTCTTTCCTCGTTCGCCATTGCGATCTCCCCTCTTGATCCGCGTGTGGTAAGCATCGGACCGCTTGATTATGCTTGAGAGAAGGGGTTCCGTGGCGCATCACCTGCATGTCGAATCTGTTTCCAAAGACACCGACCTTCACCGGGTTCAATGAACCGCGGCGCATCGAGGCGCGCATCCAGGACGTTGAGGTCGAAGGTGAAGTACCGGAGCAACTCGCGGGGACTTTCTATCGCTGCGGTCCGGACTCGCGCTTTCCGCCGCTCCTGGGCGATGACATCAACATCAACGGCGACGGCCTCGTCACGATGTTCCGCTTCACGCACGGGCACGTGGATTTCCTCAGCCGCTATGTGAGTACCGAGAAGTTTCGCCTCGAGGGAGCGGCACACAGAGCGCTCTTCGGCATGTATCGCAATCCCTTCACCGACGATGCAAGCGTCGCGGGCCGCGATCGGACGACGGCCAACACCAGCGTCGTCTTTCACGCGGGCCGGCTCTTTGCGCTGAAGGAAGACGGACTGCCGCACGAGCTCGACCCGGATACGCTCGAGACCCGCGGCCGCTTCGACTACGGCGGTCGCATGCACAGTCTCACGGCCACGGCGCATCCCAAAATTGATCCGGTCTCGGGCGAAATGATTTCCCACGGTTACGAAGCGCGCGGACTTGCGACCCGCGACGTGGCGCTGCAGGTCATCGCGCCGGACGGAACGCTCGTGCGCGAGGAGTTCTTTCTTGCCCCCTATGTGAGCTTCATGCACGACTGGGCGGTGAGCGCGGAGCATCTGATCTATCCGCTGATGCCGACGACGGCCGATGCCGAGCGCATGCGCAAGGGCGGACCGCATTGGCTGTTCGAACCGGATCGCGACTCCGAGGTCGGCATCATGCGGCGCGATGCGAGCACGAAGGACATTCGCTGGCTGCGCGCGCCGCCCCGCGGTTTCGGCCATATCCTGAACGCCTTCGACGACGGCAAGCGCATATACGTCGATCTCTTCGTGAGCGTGCGCAACCAGTTTCCGTTCATCGCCAACGCCGACGGCACTCCTTTCGATCGCGAGATGAGCACGCCCCGGCTTACGCGCTGGACGTTCAATCTGTCGAAGAGGCACGGTGAATTCGAATCGCAGACGCTGTTCGATGACTTCATGGAAATGCCGGCGATCGATCCGCGCTATCACATGCACCCGTACCGGCATGGGTTTTCGGCGATTGTCGACCCGTCCAAGCCGCTCAACGTGGCGGGCACAATCGGCGTTGGCTGGAACACGATCACACACATCGATCTCGCTACGGGCGAGCTCGAGCGCTACTACGTGGGCGAGAAGACGACGTGCCAGGAGCCGTGCTTCGTACCGCGGACGCCGGACGCCGCCGAGGGCGACGGATTTCTGCTCTCCGTACTGACGCGTTTCGACGGCGACTCTCGTACCGAGCTCGCGGTGTTCGATGCGCAGCACGTCGCAGACGGGCCGATCGCCCGCGCGCGGCTGCCGTTTCGACTGCGGGCGGCGGTTCATGGCACCTGGGTTCCGGCCGCCACAAGTCCTGCACAGCATGCGTGATCATCCGCCGTTTCGCGCCGATCATGTCGGGAGTCTGCTGCGGCCACCCCATCTGCTCGCGGCGCGCGAACGTGTGCGGCAGGGCCAGCTTGCAGCGGTGGAGCTCGCGCGGCTCGAGGACGAGGCCATACGCGATGTCGTCACGCGCCAGCAAGACATCGGGCTCCAGGTGGTCACGGACGGTGAGTATCGCCGCAACCTGTGGCACATCGATTTCCTGAAGTCCTTCGCGAATGTTTCGGTGGCCCGTTCGGCGGTGAAGGTGCACTTTCATACCGCGGAGGGTGATATCGAGCGCCTGCCGTCCGCCCTCAAGGTCGATGGCAGGCTCGCACGCACGCAACCAATCTTCGTCGAGCACTTCAGATTCCTGAAGTCGGTCGCGCGGGCGATGCCGAAGATCACGATTCCATCGCCCAGCATGTTGCACTTTCGCGGTGGGCGCGATGCGATCGATGCCACCGCCTATCCCGACCTCGACGGGTTCTACACCGATCTCGCTCGCGTGTACGCTGAGGAGGTCAGCGATCTCGCGGCCGCAGGCTGCCGGTACCTGCAGATCGACGAGGTGAATCTGGCCTATCTCTGCGATCCGACGTTTCGCAACGAGGTGAGTGAGATCGGCGAGGATCCCGCGCTGCTGCCGCGCACCTATGCGCGGTTGATCAACGGGGCGATTGCCACGCGCCCAAAGGACATGACGGTCTGCATGCACCTGTGCCGCGGGAATTTCGAAAGCTCCTGGCTTGCCGCGGGCGGCTACGACCCGGTCGCTGAGGTTCTCTTCAATGAGGTCCACGTGGATGGCTATTTTCTCGAGTACGATTCGCCGCGCGCAGGAGATTTCCAGCCGTTACGCTACGTGCCCAGGCACAAGAGGGTGGTGCTCGGTCTCGTGACGTCCAAGCATGGCGCGCTCGAAGACAAGGATGCGATCAAGCGCCGCATCGACGAGGCGGCGAAAGTTCTGCCGCTCGAGCAGCTCGCCTTGAGCCCGCAGTGCGGATTCGCGAGCAGCGAACGCGGCAACAAGCTGACAATGGATGAGCAGTGGGCGAAGCTGCGCCTCGTCGTCGAGGTGGCGCGCGAGGTGTGGGGATGACAAAGGCGCCGGGCAAGCTGCAACTCTCCATCGCCATGGGCGACTACGACCGCACGCGGCCGCTCGTCGATGGACGCGCTCTCATTGACGGCGTCGATCCGATCTACCTGCTGCTGACGCCCGAGGAGATGTTCTTCCGCGCGTTCCGTCATGCGGATTTCGATGTCTGCGAGCTTTCGCTCAGCAGCTTCGCGCTGCGGACCGCGCGTGGCGATAATCCATACGTTGGCGTACCGGTGTTCCTGTCGCGGGCCTTCCGGCATACATCAATCACGATTCGCACCGATCGCGGCATCGAGAAGCCGGCGGATCTCAAGGGACGCCGTATCGGCACGCCTGAATATCAGCTCACCGCGTGCGTCTGGGCGCGGGCGCTGCTTGCGGACGAATTTGACGTCAAGCCGTCCGATATCACCTGGGTGCGTGGCGGCATGGAGCAGGCGGGGCGCATCGAGAAGATTAATCTCAATCTGCCGGCGAACGTACGGCTCGAGAATGCCCCCGAGGGGCGCACGCTTTCCGATCTCCTCGCTGCCGGCGAGATCGACGGTATCGTGAGTCCGCGGCTGCCGTCCTGCTTCGAGCGCGGAGCGTCGAATGTCGGGTGGCTCTTTCGCGATCCCGTCGCAGCCGCGTCCGCCTATTTCCGCCGCACCGGGATCTATCCAATCATGCATCTGCTTGGCGTTCGTCGCGCGCTCGCCGAGGAGCATCCGTGGCTGCCGGCGACGCTCTACAAGGCGTTCGCGCAGTCGAAGTCGCTGGCGCTCGCGCACCTCGCGGACACGTCTGCAACCAAGGTCACGCTGCCATTCGTCGAGGAGCAGTTGCGCACGGCGAAGGAGTTGCTGGGCGCGGATTTCTGGTCCTATGGCCTCGAGCCGAATCGCAAGACGCTCGATACCTTCTTGCACCATCACCACGCGCAAGGCTTGTCGCCGCGGCGCGTAGCGGCCGAAGAGCTCTTCCATCCCGCGTCACTCGAGGTCCACAAGATATGAGCACGCCGTCCGTACCGGTGCGTTCGCGCGAAGACGTCGACCGCGAGTTCTCGATGCTCATCGACGGCGAATGGGTGCGCGGCAACTCGGGTAAATCGTTTGCCTGCGTCGATCCATTCACGGAAGAGAGCTGGGGACGCGTGCCGTCGGCGGATGCGACCGATGTCGATCGCGCCGTGCGCGCCGCGCGCCGCGCCTTTGATTCCGACGGCTGGCCGCAAACGCCACCGGCCCGTCGCGCCGCGCTGCTGCGCAAGCTCGGTGCTCTCATCGAGGAAAATCTCGACGCTCTCGTCTATCGGCAGATTCGCGAGAACGGCCGCCTGATCTCGGAAATGCGGCCCGGCACCAATGCCGTGGCAACTGCGTGCTACTACTACGCGGGTCTCGCCGAAACGCTGCATGGCCAGACGGTGCAGGTCAGCCAGCCGAATATCGTGAGCTACACGGTGCGCGAGCCGATCGGCGTGGTTGCTGCGATAACGCCATGGAACGCGCCGCTCGTGCTGCTCGGCTGGAAACTGCTGCCCGCGCTGGCCGCCGGCAATACGATGGTGATCAAGCCCTCCGAAATCACGCCGACCTCGACACTGCTCCTTGCCGAGCTTATCGCCAAGGCCGGCTACCCGAAAGGCGTCGTCAATGTCGTCACCGGATATGGCGATCCGACAGGCAATGCACTCATCAATCATCCCGGGGTCGACAAGATCGCGTTCACCGGATCGACCGCGACGGGCCGCAAGATTGCGCACGCTGCGGCGGAGCGTAATGCGCGTACCTCGCTCGAGCTTGGCGGCAAGTCGCCCAATATTGTGTTCGCGGACGCCGACCTCGACGCCGCCGTCAAGGGCGCCACGCTGGGCATTTTTTACGGCAAGGGCGAAGTTTGCGCCGCGGGCTCGCGCCTCTTCGTTGAGAAAAAAGTGAAAGACGATTTCCTGCACAAGCTCGTCGAGCGCGCCAAGAAAACGCAGCCCGGCGACCCGCTCGACCCCAAAACGCGTTTTGGCTCGCTGGTCAGCGAACAGCAGATGAACAAGGTCCTCGGCTACATCGAGAAGGGCAAGGCGGAAGGCGCCGCGGTGGTGGCCGGCGGCAAGCGTGCCGATTTCGGCGGCGGCAAGGGCTGCTTTGTTGAGGCCACCGTCTTCGACGGTGTGCGCAACGATATGACCATCGCCCGCGAAGAAATCTTCGGGCCCGTGCTCGCGACCATCGAGTTCGGCGACGTTGCGGACGCCGTGCGCCAGGCCAACGACAATCCCTACGGCCTCGCTGCCGCCGTATGGACGCGGGACGTCGGGCGCGCCCATCGCGTCGCCGCGCAGCTCAAGGCCGGAACGGTTTGGATCAACACTTACAATAACTACGATCCCGCGGCCGCATTCGGGGGTTATAAGATGAGCGGTTACGGTCGCGATTTGAGCATGCACGCGATGGATCTGTACACCCAGATGAAAAGCGTCTGGGTGAATTTGAAGGATTAGGTAGCACAGGCTTCTAGCCTGTGCCGTATCCAAGGATAACATGAAGACTCTCCCTGACTACTTGCGTAAGGGAATGAAGCTGATGATTGTCGGCTTCAACCCCGGCGAGAACTCGGCCCGCGTCGGTCATTATTATGCCGGGCGCAACAATCAGTTCTGGCCGCTGCTGTATGACTCCGCCATCATCCCCGAGCCGATTGACCATCACGACGACAAGCGCATGATCGAATTCGGCATCGGTCTGACGGACCTGGTGAAGCGCCCCACGCGGGGCATCGAGGAAATCGCCCGCGAAGAATGGGCCGAGGGCCGCGTGTTGCTGGGCCAAAAAATGAAGGAATTTACGCCGCGCGTGGTCGCCTTCAACGGCAAGCTATGCTACGAAAAATTTTCAGGGCGGCCCTGCAAGCTTGGCTTGCAGAAGGAAACTTTGTATGGCGCTGCTGTCTTCGTTCTGCCTTCGACGAGCGCGCAGAACGCCGGCGTCACGCAGGGCCAGAAGCTGCGCTACTTCAAGAAACTTGCTGCGCTGGTCGACAAATCGAAAGGATGAGTCGTAGGACAGGCTTTCCAGCCTGTCCTTTACGACGGCTTGGAATGTCACAGACCTCACAAACCGCCACCGCTCCTGTCGTTCTTGAATCGCGCGAAGGCGCTGTGCTTACTCTGACGATGAACCGCGCGGACAAGCTGAACTCCCTCAACGTGGATCTCACCACTGCGTTGCTGGACGCCTTCCGCCGCGCGGCGACGGATGCAGATCTTCGCGCCATCATTCTCACGGGCGCCGGCCGCGCCTTCTGTGCAGGCGGCGACCTCGCACTTATCGCCGACGCCCGCCGTCGCAATGCCGGCCAGGAACTGGAATCCTTGTTGCGCGGAGGCAGTCAATTAGCGCTGGCCATTTGCGATACGCCGATTCCCGTGCTGGCTGCGGTGAATGGACCGGCCGCGGGCGCTGGCATGAACGTGGCGCTGGCCTGCGATGTGCGTATCGCCTCGGAAAGCGCCTCGTTCGGACAGAATTTCGCGAAAGTCGGGTTGTTTCCGGACTTCGGAGGCACGTATTTTCTGCCTCGCCTGGCGGGCCTGGCGCGCGCTGCGGAGATGTTCTACACCGGCGACATGATTTCCGCCGCGGAAGCCGCGCGCATCGGTGTGGTGAACCATGTTGTTCCTCACGATCGCCTCGCCGACGAAGCCCGAACGCTGGCCGGCAAGCTTGCGGCCGCGCCGCCCATCGCCGCACGCGCCGTGAAGAAAGTTTTGTTCGGGTCCGAACGCGCCGCTCTTGAGCGTGCTCTCGAACTCGAAGTGCAGCAGCAAGTGAAATGTTTCCTGTCTGAAGACTGCACGGAAGGCTTGCGCGCCTTTTTTGAAAAGCGCCCGCCACAATTCACGGGGCGCTAAAGGAAGGGCCGGAACTGCGTGTCCGCCCTGTTGAAAGCTGACGACTCTGTTCAAGGAGACTTGACCCTATGGCTGCATCCCGTATTTCGACCTTCGATGATTGGGTGGACCTCTTCGGCTCGTGGCGAAAAGACATCGGCGTAGACTACCCGGAAATCGCCAACTACCAGTTTGAAGCCAAGTTCGGCCCCACCCGCTCGAACGAAATCGAATTCGGCGCTTACAAAGGCCGTTCGAAGTGGCGGCGTGTGCTGGAAATCCCCGACCAGCGCATGCGCGACGCGCTGATGAATCTCATCGTCTTTCAGGGCGACACAGAATTTGCCTCCGACGAGCAGCAGCGCAAGCTGTTCCTCAATTCTCACAGCGAGAACGACCGCCAG
>JBGPLJ010000162.1:0-7965 GCA_041486385.1 Steroidobacteraceae bacterium | reverse complement strand
TCACCTCATCCTTTTATTGGGGGTCGCCCCGCCGCCCACCCGGCGCGGGCCCGACCGCCGACCTCAATTCAGGCCATCGCGGTCCGCGTTCTCAAGACGGGCGCTTCTCGGATCGGCAGGTTGACGAGCGCAGCGCCGAGCGCCAGCGCGATGTCGGCGTACCACATCCAGCGGAAATCGCCGAATTTCACCAGCGCAACGCCGCCGAGCCAGGCACCGAAGAATCCCCCGATCTGGTGCGTAAGCAGCGTCAGGCCGAAGAGTGTTGCCAGGTAGCGCACGCCGAAAAGCTTCGCCACAATTCCTGCGGTGGGTGGCACCGTCGCGAGCCACGTGAAACCGAGCACAGCCGCAAACAGATAGAACGTGAACGGCGTCTTCGGCGCGGCAAGGTAGACGGCAATGGCCGCGGCTCGGCTGAAGTAGACAAAGAACAGCAGCCACTTCATGCGATAGCGGTTCCCAAGCCAGCCGGCGGTCAAGCTCCCTGCGACATTGGCGAGTCCGATGATCGACAAGGACTTCGCCGCGACGCTCGCGGGCAGGCTGCAAAGATTGACCTCGCCCGGCAAGTGCGTGACCAGGAAGGCGATGTGAAACCCACACGTGAAGAATCCTGCATGCAGCAGCCAGTAGCTACGATCGCGCACGGCGATCCGCAGCTGTTCTCGCATGCCGAGGCTCGGCGTTGCGGAGTGTGTTGCGATTACGCCAGCGTGCGCGGCTTGGCTGACCAGAGGGCGGCTTAATGGAATGGTGGCGAGTGCGGCGACCGCCATCGTGTACATGGCGCTCGCCCAGCCGAACGTCGAAATCACGAACTGATTGAGTGGTGCAAACAGGAACTGACCGAGACTGCCGCCCGCGTTGATTACTCCAGCGGCGAATGCACGCTTCTCCGGCGCAATGCGCTGCGACGTTGCGCCGATGAGTATCGAAAAGCTGCCCGCTCCCGCACCGGCCGCCGTGAGGACGCCAATGCTAAGAGTGAGCGTCATGGCGTTTGAGACGAATGTGGTGAGAACCGTGCCGGCCGCGAGCATGACAGCGCCAGCCGCCAGCATCCGTCGGGCGCCGTAGCGATCGGCCAATGCCCCGAATACCGGCTGCACCGCGCCCCAGAAGAATTGCCCGACGGCCATCGCGAAGCTGATCGCCACAATGCCGAGCCCGGTCGATTTGTTGAGCGGCTCGACAAAGAGGCCAAGGGTTTGCCGCGCGCCCATGGTGATGAGCAGAATGCCGCTGGCTGCGGCGATTATGGGCCAGGTGCGATTGCGTTGAGTGTTCATGGGTCTTGCCGGCGGTATCCTATAGAAGAACCTAGCCCGTACGATCAGAGGTTCTTAAGTGCCCAACAGGTTTTCTGTGCCATGCATGTAATCAAGGCAGCCGACTGTAAGCGCATGCCGTGGAAGAATGGCGCTGGAGAAACCGTGGAAATCGCGATCGCCCCGATCGGCGCCGGTCTCGACGATTTCGAATGGCGCCTGAGCATGGCGCATGTCGATACCGATGGCCCATTCTCGGCGTTCGCGGGCGTCGATCGCACGCTTGCCGTCGCGGACGGCGAGGGGCTGACGCTGTCGATTCTGGGTCGCGGCTCAATCACGTTGACGAAGCAATCGGAGCCCCTGACATTCGCAGGCGATCCAGCAACGAGCGCGGTGCGGGTGAACGGCCGCGTGACGGATCTCAACGTGATGACACGCCGCGGGCGCTTTCAACATCGAATGGAACGGCTCGATATCTCAGGCAGCTTGGACGTCAAGGTCGACGCAACGGTTGCGCTGCTCGTCTGCGTGACTCGCGGTGTGCGCGTTGAGGCGCAGGGAGGTGTAGCGCGACTTGGGCCGCTCGATACCGCGCGGCTCGACGGCCTGAGCGGGCATGTACTTGTCGTCGCGGAATCTCGCGCGTCACGTTGCTATCTGATTCAGCTCGAGCGCTGCTGATTCCGCTCAGCATATAATCACTGCCTCATCGAGTGCGGATCGCCCCAATCATGACCTGGCTGCAACCGGTTACGCTCAAGAACTCGCAAGTTACCCTCGAACCCCTTGCGCAAGCGCATGCCAAGGCACTGATCGAGGCGGTTGCGGATGGTGAGCTCTGGAACCTCTGGTACACGACCGTTCCGACGCCGGAAGGCATGATCGCGGAAATCGATCGCCGGCTGCGACTGCAGGCCGAAGGATCGATGCTGCCGTTTGCGGTGATCGACAACGGGCTCAGGAAAGCCGTCGGCATGACCACCTACATGAACGTCGACGTAGTGCATAAGCGCGTCGAGATCGGTTCAACCTGGTACCGCAGGAGTGTTCAGCGCACTGGCCTCAACACGGCATGCAAGCTGCTGTTGCTGACGCAAGCATTCGATGTGCTTGACTGCATCGCGGTGGAATTTCGCACGCACTTCTTCAATCGCCAGAGCCGGGCGGGCATCGAACGCCTGGGAGCGAAGCTCGATGGGATCCTGCGCAATCACCAACGCGCTCGTAACGGCACGTTGCGCGATACCTGTGTGTACAGCATTACCCAGGGTGAGTGGCCGACGGTGCGTGCGCACCTGACCTGGCAACTGGAAAAACCGCGGGACCCCTAGGCGGCGTCGAGTTTTGCGAGCATGCGCTTCAGCGCGAAATGCCGGTAGCTCTCCAGTGCAAGCGAGCGCACCTCATTCCAGTCGCAACTCTTCGACGCATCGAGCGTGATCCAGCCGTTGTGGCCCATGTACGGTGGAATCTCAAAGCGCTGGTCCACTGTCAGCATGCCCTGGCGGTCGACGCCCACCCAGAAGCTCAACTTCAGGCTCTTGCCACGATAGTGATGCGCGCCCGCGAAGGCTTTCTTGCCGGCGAGCCAAACCGGCGTGCCGAATTGCAGGCCCTCGGAGGTTTCCGGAAGGGCGAGACAGATCCTGCGCAGGGACTTGACTATGGCTTGTGCGTGCGCTGACTTGAGCGGATCGACTTCGCTCGCCGCGAGTTTCGCGGCGGGCGGCTTGATCTCGATTGTCCTGCCGATCGATGCGGCGAGCGCGGGCGGGGCCACTTTCTCATAGGCTTCGCGGACCAGCATCGCGATGCGTTTCCACGAGAGTCCCTGATCAAGATTCAGGCCGAGCCAGCCGCGCGGCCCGACATAGGGTGGAACGAAGTAGTACTTCGGCTCCGCCTTGACGTGCAGTTCCTGCGAGCCGGGCGGTGCACACAGCCAGAGCGCCACGCGGCCGTCGCCGTGATGATTGACGGCATACGTCGCGAACGTCTTGCCGCGCACGCGAAAATTCGGCGATCCGTGGGAGAGATATTCTTCCGCTTCCGGAAAGGAGAGGCACACTTCGCGGACCGCGGCGCTGATGTCTTTGGCCATGCGTGGACTAAGATAGTGCGCAGTGCGCCGCGGATCAATTCGCGGCATGGACCTGATATGAGGCGACTTGCCATCAAACGTCTTGCGCGACGCAGCCTGCCCGTCGATACGATTGCTCTTGCGCGCTATCTGATTGGGAAGATACTGGTACACGAGAAGCGCAATGGCCGCATGAGCGGACGCATCGTCGAAACCGAAGCCTATCCCGTCGGCGATTCCACGGGGTATGCCTTTCCGGGTCTGACGGCGAAGAATGCGCCGCTCTTTCGCGAGCGCGGCTGCGTCTACGTCCGCCTGGTCTATGGCACGGCCTATACGCTCAATCTTGCGGCAGAAGTTTCAGGTATCGGTGCCGCTGTATTGATTCGCGCCGTCGAGCCGCTGGAAGGCATTGAACAGATGCGGCGCCGGCGCCACGGCGCGAGCCTGCTCGATATTGCGCGCGGCCCTGGTCGGTTGTGCGAAGCGCTCGCCATCGGCCCGCAGCTCGATGGCACGGATCTCTGCTCATCAAAGACTCTTTGGCTCGGCACACTACCGGGCGAGGCGCGTACAGTCGGCGTGACGACCCGCATTGGCCTGTCGCGTGAACAGCATCATCCCCGGCGTTTCTTCGAAGTCGGAAGCCGTTTCGTCAGCGGCCCGCGGAGCGCGATCGCGCCGGCGGGTTACGCCGACGCGACTCGCTAGCGGGGCGATGGGCGACTCCAGGGTCTGTACAATCGCTAGAATGAATTACCAGCATGGCCTGCGCCGATGGACTCTCAGCCGCAGCGCCGCGGGAGTTGAGCGCGCGTGGCAACCGGAATGAAAAAATCATCGGAACCGGTGTTGCTGGTTGAAGTGACGCGCGGAGAGGCCGTCGAAAGCAGGCATTTCGGCAGCGCGGTCATTGCAGATACCTCCGGGGTCCGTTGGTCGGTGGGAGACCCCGAGGGCGCAGTCTTTCCGCGATCGACGTCGAAGCCAGTACAGGCGCTAGCGCTCATCGAATCGGGTGCCGCGGATCGTTTTGCCGTGAGCGATGAGGAACTCGCTCTTGCCTGTGCCAGTCACAGCGGCGCGCCGGAGCATGTCGAGCTCGTGGCGGCTTGGCTCAAGCGCCTGAAGCTCAATGCCGGACACCTGTGCTGCGGTACCCATTGGCCCATGAATGAGCGCGAAGCGCGATTGCTTGCGGGGCGCGGCGAGACGCCGACGCCATTGCATAACAATTGCTCCGGCAAGCACACTGGATTTCTGACGACGGCGTTGCATCTCGGCGAGCCGCTCGACGAGTACGTCGCGCGCTCGCATCCCACGCAGCAGCGTTGGCTGGCCGCACTCGAGGAGCTTGCGGATATTTCGCTGAGCTCCGTCCCGGTCGGCATTGATGGATGCTCGATTCCCTCGCCGGCGATTCCGCTCGCCAAGCTCGCGCGCGTCTATGCCAGATTTGCGAATCGCGAAGGCATTCGCGGCGTGCGTGCTGCCGCGATGGCGCGCATCGAGCAAGCGATGTGCGCTCATCCTCGATTGGTCGCAGGTGACGGACGGCTCTGCACGCGTGTGATGGTGGCCACCGAGGGCCGCGTGCTCGTCAAAGTCGGTGCCGACGGGGTTTTCGCCGCGTGGATTCCCGAGATTGGCGTTGGGCTCGCGCTCAAGGTCTCCGACGGCGCGCTGCGCGCCTCAAGTGTCGCGATCGTCGGACTCATTCGACGCGCACTGGGTCCGCAGCACGCACTTTATGCGGTACTTGAACCACTCACCTGGCATCGCGAGGTGACATGCCGCGGCGCGCCTTCCGGCGTGGTGCGCTTGACGTCGACGCTCGCCTAACAAGCGCCGCCTGTGGCCTCACCCCGGCAGATCAAAAGCAAGTACCTCAGCGTCCGTCCCGGCGCTGATTTGCAGTGTCGACACTTCCGTCAGCTGCAAGCCGTCGCCCGCAGCGAGCGCCGCGCCGTTCACGGCAACGCTGCCGCGTGCCATATGCACATAGACGCGGCGGCTCGGTTCGATTGCGAGCGTCGCGCGCTCGACATCACGAAACAGGCCGGCATATACACGAGCATCCTGGTGAATGTGAAGCGAGCCGGCGGCGCCGTCGGGTGAGGCGACCAGGCACAACCGGCCGCGTTTCTCGTGGTCCTCGAAGCGCTTCTGCTCGTAGCTTGGCGCGATGCCAAGCGCATTCGGCCTGATCCAGATCTGCAGAAAATGCACCGGCTTGTCCTTCGACGGATTGAACTCGCTGTGCGTGACGCCGCGCCCGGCGCTCATTCTCTGGATGTCGCCGGGATGGATGGTCGAGCCCGTGCCGATCGAATCCTTGTGAGCGAGCTCGCCTTCAAGGACGTAGGTCAGAATCTCCATGTCACGGTGGCTGTGCGTGCCGAAGCCGAGCCCGGGCTGCACGCGGTCTTCATTGATTACGCGCAGTACTCCGAACTCCGTGTGTTTCGGATCGAAGTAGTCGGCGAACGAAAATGTATGAAAGGAATCGAGCCATCCATGGTTGGCATGGCCGCGTTCAGCGCTGCGCCGAATTTCATGCATGAGAGCGCTCCTTGAGTGATAGTTTAGGTGACTCGGCCTGTCATTTGGCACCGTTGCAGCGTGCATTCTGCGCGCTGGCAGTGCGCGATGCGGTCGGCGATCGCGCGACGAGTCCACACGAGACGAACCTTTTCGATCTGCAGGCGAAATACGCCGAATTCGTGGGGCTCAAGGGTGCGCAGGATTATCTGGCCTCGCTTGGCGCCGATTCAGCGGGGCGTCGAGCGGGTATCCACGGACAGGGGTTGGAAGAAGAGGCGGCGCTTCAAAGCCGTCTTCGAAGCGCCGCCCCAAGTCAATAGAAGCGTTCAACAGAACCGTTCAATAGAACTGGTTGTTCACCACATCGAGTATCAAGCCAGTTGCTAGCGCGGTCAGCACGATGTCGCTGTCCACTCGGACCCAGCGATATCCCCGTGGTGGCGCGTACAGGCCGTAGTCGCCATAGCCATACAAAATGTACGAACGCCCGTAATACTCGCGCGGCAGGCGCTCGCCTCGACTCCATCGGTGGCTGTACCACCCTGATGGGCGGTGATATTCACCACGCCAATAGCGATCAGTCCGGTAGTCGTGATGATCGTTGCGATTGTCATTGCGATTGTCGTACCGATCAGATCGGCGGTCGTAGTCGCGTCGATCGCGGCCGTTGGAGCGCCCGTCACCCTGGCGCCAAATGGGGTGCGGATCGCGCGCGTATCTGCGCTCGCCGCGTTCTATGTCGCGATGATCGCCATCCCGCGAGTAATTCCGTCCGTGGTTGCGATCGTTGTTGCGCGCCTGGTCGCGCTGCCAGTTGTTGCCCTGTTGATCGCGCGCACGGTCGATTGCCCAATGGGGCGGTGTGCCGGCCATTGCGGCTGAACCCGCAATTAATGAGGTCAGAATGCTGGCGGTAACGATACGTTTCACGGTGATCTCCTCAATGCGAAGCTGAAACGAGGCTGAACTATCGCGTTCCGCGCCTGACTGGTTCCTGAACGAAACCCTCCAGGCGGAATTTATTCCACCCGGGCAGTTTGGATACATCGACGAAGACGTCTTAACCAATTGTTTACAAACGAGAAACTGCGACTCTCTACCGCCGGATTTGCTCGGGGCCGTGCGCAGAGGAATTGCCGGCCTGAAATGTGAAAGCGGCGCGCAATGTGTCTGGTTCAACCGGAAGAAAATGAAGATTCGCCGCGGGGGCTGACTTCGCCGTTGCGACTCGTAGCAGCTGACGGTGCTCGCAATTTCGTTTGCACGCACCTATGTGCGACAACGCACCGAGAAGGTGGGGTGCTCGCGCGCATGCTGTGATCACGGACATCACCGATGTTCCGCCCGCAACTGCACCCCTAAGGACACACTACACATCATGAACATGAAACTCGCGATCGCACTACTTGTCGTCAGCGCATCGCTCGCTCCTGTAATCAGCTATTCCGGTGATTCTGACAACGACCGTGACCACCCCAAGGCATTCGTGAAGGACTCCGCGATCACCCTGAAGATCAAGACGCAACTCGCGGCCGAGCACCTGACCAGCCTGGCACTCATTCACGTTGATACCGATGCAAATGGCGTCGTATGGCTTAGCGGCACTGCAAGAAGCCAGGCCGACATCGACAAGGCTGTTTCGATAGCTCGTGGAACCGAACACGTGGTTTCCGTCAAGAACGAGCTGACGGTCAAGAAGGACGATTGATCGACTTGCGCGCGCCGGTCTGATCGCGCAGGTGCCTGAGGCCTGCACGGTCAGCCAGCGCCAGGCAATCCCGTATGCCGAGGCGCAGCAATAGACTTTTCGGTTGTTGCTGCGCTGAGGCTGCGGCCGGTCAAATCGCATCGCGGAGCCGTGAAACGGTGACACGGTCATACTTTCCGCTTGCACTCGGTGTGCTCATCGTCGTCATCCTTGGCGGTTGCGCTTCGCTTCCGCCCGGTTCGACTTTTCCAAAGCGTGCATCAACGGCTTACATTCACCCGGACGATACACAGGTCGGTCGGCTGTTCGCTACTGCGGCGCATGATCACCCAGACAATTCGGCCTTTCGCATAATCTCG
>JBGPLJ010000161.1:0-8071 GCA_041486385.1 Steroidobacteraceae bacterium | reverse complement strand
CGGCTACGATGAAGTGAAGCGCCTCGCCCGCCGCGTGATCGCGGCGCTCGACATCGGCACGTCGGCAACGCACATGGAATGGTTCTTCGGACCGAAGGGCCTGAAGTTCTCCGAGATCGGCTGCCGTCCGCCGGGCGTTGGCCAGTGGGACGTGTATGCCGCCGCGAACGACGTCGACATCTACCGCGAATGGGCCATGGCGGTCGTGCACGGCACGACGAGTCAGACGCTGTCACGCCGCTACTCGTGCGGCATGATCGCATTGCGGCCGAATCGTGACGGACGCATCACAGGCTACGACGGACTCGAGCGCATCGATCGCGAGTTCGGCGAATGGATCGTCGCGGCGCATTTTCCGCCCGCCGGGACGCCAACGCAGCCCGTGGAGGCCGGCTACATGGCGAACGCGTGGATGCGCGTGCGCCACCCGGACTACGATCACCTGCGCTACATCATGAATACGATCGGCGAGACGGTGAAAGTCTGGGCTCAGTGACAGACCCCTCACCCTGCCCTCTCCCCTGAAGACAGGGGAGAGGGAATTAGCGGATGGGTAGCTGGCCTGTGTCGCTGAAGGGAATCGAGCGAAACCAGGCGCTCGCGAGATCGACCTTGCCGCTGATGCGGTACTCGAGACTGTCCGCATTCCTGTCCTTCTTGTTCAGGAAGCGCACCACGGCGCTTGCGAGATTGGTCGTGAGCAGCATGTCGAATTCCGCTTCACCGTAGGCGGGCACCTTGAACGACTCTCCCGACACGCCGTTGCCGAATTCGTCACCGGCGAGCTCGAGTTTGCAGGAAATGCCGCGCACCGGCAGCGCGCGGCTATTGGGGTTCTGCACGCGCAGCCGCACCTTGAAATGCTGCGACAGGACGTCGCTGTCGAGCAGATCGACTTTGATGACCGCGAGATGGGGTGCTTCGAACTTCGGGCCGAACAGCTCGCAACCGGTGAGGCCGCAGTCCGTGAGGCAGCACACCAAGATCAGACCGATGAGTTTTCGCATGTTTGAAGTCCTCGCGGATGGCCCGCGCATGGCGCGGAACTGTATCAGCAGCGGCCGTACAAAAGGTTGAGTGCGCGCCAGTGCGCGCCGAAGTTCCGCGGCATCTGATCCCAATGGAAACTCCATTGCCAGTTGCCGCTCGCCGTGCCCGGCGTATTCATGCGCGCCTCGCTCCCAAGCCCAAAGAGATCCTGCAACGGCACAACCGCGAGAATCGCGACCGAACCCAGCGCCGCGCGAACTAATGTCTCCGGCATTTGCGCTGCACCGCGAGGAAAGTACGCATCGACGTGGACCCGCGCCTGCGGGTCGAGCGAACGATACCAGCCGAGGGTCGTGTCGTTGTCATGCGTACCGGTATAAACAAGCGTACTGCGCTTGTGATTATGGGGCAGGTACGAATTCTCCGGCGCGCCATCAAAAGCGAACTGCAGAATGCGCATGCCGGGGAGATCGAATTCTTCACGCAGCGCGACGACCTCCGGCGTGATAAGCCCAAGATCCTCGGCAACGAGCGGCATGCCGCCCAGCGTGGACCGCAAGTGCCTGAGCAGTTCGCGCCCCGGCGCCTTCACCCAGGCGCCATTGCGTGCCGTGCTGGCTCCCGCCGGCACGCTCCAGCCCGCCTCGAGTCCACGAAAATGATCGATGCGCAGCCAATCGAAGCGCTCGAGCTGCGCGCGCACGCGGTCCGTCCACCAGCTGAAGCGGTGGGCGCGCTGAAAATCCCAGTCGTAAAGGGGGTTGCCCCAGATCTGGCCGTCGGCGGAGAAATAATCCGGCGGCACGCCTGTCACCGCTGCGGGCAGGCCGTCGGCGTCGAGGTAGAAGTTGCGCCGATGCAGCCAGGTTTCGACGCTATCGTGCGCAACATAGATCGGCAGGTCACCAAACAGGCGAATGCCGCGCTCCGACGCATAAGCGCGCAGCGCAGCCCATTGCCGCGCAAACAGCCACTGCTCGAACGCGATCTGTTCTATTGCGGCGTGGTGGCGTTTGCCGGCAGACTCGATGGCCGAACGTTCGCGATCGCGCAGCGGCACACTCCAGCGCCACCATGGCTCGCCGGCGTGTTCGCGCTTCAGCGCTTCGTACAAGGCATAGGGACCGAGCCAATGCGCATTGTGGCGACGAAAATCGGGCAGCTCGGCTCTTTCGCTCTCGTTCGCCCAGTGCAGGAAGCCGGCGCCCGCCTCGTGGAGCTTGCGCGCGTGATATTCGCGATCACTCTCGCCGCTCGCCGGTCCGTCGCGCCCGATCCAACCTGCATGCATCAAGGGCTCGAGGTCGATCAGGTGCGCATTGCCCGCGTGATTCGACCGCGCGAAGTACGGTGAAGGGTCCGTCGACACCGGGCCGACGGGCAGCATCTGCCAGACGCTGAATCCCGCCGCCGCAATTGCCTCGATGAAACGCCGTGCGTCGGTGCCGAGCGCCCCGTGACGCGACGCGCCCGGCAGACTCGTCGGATGCAGTAGCACGCCCGCGCGGCGCCGCGCGAAAAGATCGGCGCTCATTCCTGCGCACGGCGCATCACGCCGCCGAGCTCCGGTGTGCCGCGGCCGTGCGCAAACGGCTCGGCGAGATAGGCCGGCGGTGCATGCTTCAAGAGCGTGTAGAGATTCGTGAGGTGGCGCCGATACAGCCCGTCGAACGTGGCCACCTGTTCGGCGGTGTTCACTTCACCGAACCACCAGCACCAGTCACTCCCCTCGCACACCGCCAGTTGCCGCTCGGCCGCCCCCATTTCGTTGGTAGTCAAGGTGCCGGCATTCGAGACCTGATCGAACACGCGCTTCGCATCGCACAGCATTTCCCATGCGCGATTCTTGGCGGACTCGCCGATCCAGGTGGAGAACGTGCCATACACCCAGCTGCCCGCGACGATCGAAGGCAGTTCCACCGCTTGCATCGCACCCACGCAGCGCGCGAAGGTCGTGAGCTCGAGCCGTGCACTCGATGTCAGGCGTTTGTAGAGCGCCGATAGAAAGAAGTCGCCATTGAACGGGTAGTATTCCCAGGCGTTCTCGCCGTCGAGAATGATCGCAACCACCCGGTCCGGCTGACCGTCGAACACATCGGCGAGGTGTTCGAGATGCGTCGTGAGGTTTGCGGCGGCGTCATCGCCATGCCACTTCGAGTAGCTGAAGCCGATGAGATCTGACAGCGCGTCGTGGCGGAAGAAGACATTGAGTCTGCGGCCGCTCAAGCGATAGGGGCGGTGCAGGCTCGCGACCTGCTCCTCGCCCTGCCAGCGCTGGTAACGCGTCAGCGAGTTGCGCAGGACCAGCTCGCCCGTCGCCGCCCAGTGAAAGCCCGCGTCCTCGATGTGCGCGAGGGCCGTATCGCTCACTGCGCCTTCCGACGGCCAGCAGCCTTGCGGGCGCATGCCGAAGACCCGTTCAAAGAGCTCCACCGCTGCCGCAAGATGCCAGCGCACGCGCGCCTGCGCTCCCGGATAGGCCGCATCGCTCGGCAACACGCAATCCGGCTGCGCGTCACGCGCCGCGCGAAAATCCAGCATGAGCGGCAGGATCGGATGGCCGTACGGCGTCACGGACAGTTCAACTTTGCCGGCCATCGCGAGGGCCCGATAACGCGGGACGATCCCGATCAGCAGATCGCCGATCACCTCGAGCAACTGCCGGCGATCGGCATCGTCGAAATCACGCGCCTTGGCCACGAGCGCGGCGACGCGCTGGTCGCTCTGCCGCACCGATTCGCCCAGCCATCCCAGGTGGTACCAGACCGTGAGATCGACGAGGAAGTCGCGCGCGGCGTAGCGCACCGCGCCAGGCTTTAAAAAGCCGGCGGCCAGCGTCGCGAGATCGTTGAAGGGCGCGAAGCGCTCAATGATGCGCTCGCGATTGACCCGCAGACACTCACGGATGACCTGTTCGCGCGCTGCGAGATTGTCCGGAATGCCGGCGGGCGTCAGTGTTGCGAGCAGCGAATCGTGCAGTGGCTCGCCGAGCGCGCGATGCGCCGCGACCTGGTTCGCGTATTCCTCGAGTTGCAGCAGCAGCACCGGCGAGAAATTCACGACGGCGGTCGCGCCCGGCACGGACTCGAGGTGCGCGGCCATGTCCGAGTAGTCTTTGATCGCGTGCAGGTATGTCCAGGGCTGCAGCGATTCCCCGGAGATCAGATCGCGATACTCGGGTTGGTGCATGTGCCAGCACAGCACCACCTTCAGCCGCGTCGCCGCTGGCATCAGTCGCCGTCCCGCAGCATGTCGCGGGTAACGAGAACGACGCCTTTTTCGCTCACGTAGTAGCGCTTCGCATCTTCGGCCGGATCGAGTCCGATGCGGGTGCCGTCCGGCACTTCACAGCCTTCGTCAATGATCGCGTGATGGATGACGCAATCCTTGCCGATATCGACATCGGGCAGGACGACCGCCCGCTCGACGTGACTGCGCTCATCGATGCGCACGCTGGAGAACAGGAGCGACTGCGACACGTATGCGCCCGAGATGATGCAGCCAGCCGAGACCATGGAGTTGACCGCCATGCCGCGCCGGCCGTTCTCGTCAAGCACGAACTTGGCGGGTGGCCGATGGCCGGGATGCGACCAGATCGGCCAGACCTCGTCGTACAGATTGAGCTCGGGTTTCGTGTGCACGAGCTCGAGATTTGCTTCGTAGTATGCGTCGACGTTGCCGACATCGCGCCAGTAATTCTGCGCGCGCGTGCGCACGTCCTGAAACGGATAGGCGAAGACCTGCAGCTTGTCGATCGCGGGAGGGACGATGCTCTTGCCGAAATCGTGCGCCGAATTCGGATTCGCGGCGTCCTCGGTCAACAGGCGATCGAGGAGGCGCGTGTTGAACACGTAAATGCCCATCGAAGCAAGCGCGACATCGTCGCGGCCGGGAATCGCATCGGGGTTCTGCGGCTTTTCGGTGAAATGCGTGACGCGATTCCACTCCGTGGCCGTCAGCACGCCGAACTCTTTTGCCTGCTCACGCGGCACCTCGACGACGCCCACGGTAATGTCGGCGCTCTTCTCGACGTGGTACGCGATCATCGGGCCGTAATCCATCTTGTAGATGTGATCGCCCGCGAGGACCAGCACGTGCTTCGGCCGCTGTTCCTTGATGAGATCAAGATTCTGATACACACAGTCGGCCGTGCCCCGATACCAGATCTCGCCCTTCTGCTGCTGCGCCGGGATGATCTCGCAGAATTCGCCGAATTCGCCGCGCAGATAGCCCCAGCCGCGCTGGATGTGCTGGATGAGGGAATGCGCCTTGTACTGCGTCATGACGTACATCTGGCGGATGCCGGAGTTCACGCAGTTCGACAGCACGAAATCGACGATGCGAAAACGGCCACCGAACGGCGTGGCGGGCTTGCAGCGATTTTCCGTCAGCGCTTTGAGGCGTTCGCCACGGCCGCCGGCCATCACGACCGCCAGCGTGCCGCTTGTCAGTCGGCTGACGTAGCGGCCGGAAGAAGCGCGCGCGGGTTGCTTTGCCATGTGCTCAAGATTCGCGGGATCAGGCCCTATGGTACAGCGGCAGCCCGCTGCTGCAATGCCTGGCGCGGGCAGCAGCCGCAACCCGCCTAAGGATGCTCCCCAAGCCTGCCTCCTGGGGTATTCTCGGCATCCCCATGACTCCACGTCTCGCCGCGCTCAGCAAGAGCCTCGCATCGGATTTTGACCGCATCGCCGGTGCGCGCCATCACCAACCGGGCGCGATTCTCGGCAAGCATGATTACCGGGGCGATGACGTTGTCATCCTGTACCTCCCCGGTGCGGTGAGCGCTCGGCTCGAAGGCCGGCACACCGCCGAACGTCACGGTGGCTCGGACTTTTTTCTCTGGAGCGGCCGGCGCGGCGAACTGCCGCCGCACTATCGTGTGGCATGGAACGACGGCCACGGCCATATCACCGAGGTCGAGGACCCCTACTCGTTCGAGCCCGCGCCCGATCGCGACGCGCTGGCACGCTTTGCCGCCGGTCGAGCGACGGATGTGTGGCGCATGCTCGGCGCACATGTCACGGCCATCGATGGCGTCCGCGGCGTGCTGTTCACCGTTTGGGCGCCGAACGCCGAGCGCGTCAGCGTCGTGGGCGACTTCAATCAATGGGATGGCCGCCGCCACGCGTTCAACGTGCACGGTGCGAGCGGCGTGTGGACGCTGTTCCTTCCCGGACTCGCGGCGGGCACGATCTACAAGTTCGAGATCCGCAATCGCGACAACGGCACCGTGCACCTCAAGACCGATCCCTATGGGCGGCAATTCGAGGTACGCCCCGGCACCGCGGCGGTCGTGGTCGCACCTACGGCCTATCGCTGGGGAGATGAGAACTGGCGCGCACAGCGCGAGCGCCAGGGCTGGCTCAACACGCCGATGTCGGTGTACGAAGTCCACCTCGGTTCGTGGCGGCGGGCCGCGGACGGCGGGTTCCTCAACTATCGCGACCTCGCGCGCGAGCTCGTTCCCTACGTGCGGCGCCTCGGTTTCACCCATCTGGAGCTGCTGCCGATCACCGAACATCCGCTCGACGATTCCTGGGGCTATCAGGCAACCGGTTACTTCGCGGCAACCAGCCGCCACGGCACGCCCGATGATCTGCGCTATTTCGTCGATCACTGTCACAGCCAAGGCATCGGGGTGCTCCTCGACTGGGTGCCGGCGCACTTCCCGCGCGATACCTTCGCGCTCGCGAACTTCGACGGCGGCGCGCTGTACGAGTATTCCGATCCACGCAAGGCCGAGCACCCTGACTGGGGCACGCTCGTCTTCGACTACGCGCGCAAGGAAGTGAGTTCGTTCTTACTCACAAGCGCCTGCTTCTGGCTCGAGGAATTTCACTTCGACGGCCTGCGCGTCGATGCAGTTGCCTCGATGCTTTATCTCGACTTCAGCAAGCGCGGTGCGGACTTCATGCCGAACGAGCACGGCGGCAATCAGAATCTCGAGGCGATCGAATTCCTGCGCCTGCTGAACAGCACGACGCACGCACGCTGCCCCGGAACCGTTACCGTGGCGGAGGACTCCTCGGAATGGCCGCTCGTGAGCCGGCCGGTATCGGACGGCGGGCTCGGCTTCAGCATGAAGTGGAACATGGGCTGGATGCACGACACGCTCAAGTACTTCGCCGAAGATCCCATCCACCGCGCGCATCACCACGACAAGCTCACCTTCGGGATGATGTATGCCTACAGCGAGAATTTCGTGCTGCCGTTTTCGCACGACGAAGTGGTGCACCTGAAACGCTCGCTCCTCGCGAAGATGCCGGGCGACCCGTGGCAGCAATTCGCGAATCTGCGGCTGCTGCTCGCGTACCAATGGAGTTATCCGGGCAAGAAGCTCATGTTCATGGGCGCGGAGCTCGGTCAGCCGAACGAATGGAACTTCCGCGTGGCGCTGCCGCGCTATCTCGAGCACGAACCACTCAATGCCGGCGTGCAGCGCCTCATTGCGGATCTCAACCGACTCTACGTCCACTCGCCCGCTCTCCATCGCAACGAGTTCGAACCGCAGGGATTTCGCTGGATCGATTGCTCGGACCGGCAGAATTCGGTGCTGTGCTATGAGCGGCGCGCGGGCGACGAGGTGCTCATCGTCGTGCTCAACTTCACGCCTGTACCGCGCTACGACTATCGTATAGGCGTGCCGCGCGGCGGGCGCTACCGGGAAGTCTTCAACTCCGACTCCGAGTACTACGGCGGCAGCAACGTCGGCAATCTCGCAGGCATCGAAGCGCAGTCGGAACCGGCAATGGGCCGGCCCTGCTCGCTCATGCTGACCTTACCGCCGCTGGCTGCCGTCATCCTCAAACCTGACCGGCAACGGGACTAGAGGAACAACGGTTTCGGGGAGTCAGTCAGCGGAGGGGCCGTGTCTGCGCCCGGCGCCAGCGATCAAGGGCAACGTTCCTTGCGCGGCCTGCCCGCGAACACCGCTAGACCGGGCTTGCCAGACCCCATCCGCTGCCCGCCTCCGCCGAAACTCGCGACGGCGAATGGCGCAGCAACACTCGAGTCTTCGTAGTCGGCGTTGGCTTGGCCAGGGAGGTCCTTTCGGGAGCGTGAAAAACAGGACGTTTTT
>JBGPLJ010000160.1:0-8080 GCA_041486385.1 Steroidobacteraceae bacterium | reverse complement strand
GCGCCGGCCTCGCTTCCGACATCGAGGTCGTCGAGGAGTTTCCGTCACGCTACGACGTCGCCGCCGCACGCCAGCACCGCTGGGCGCGCGGCGACTGGCAATTGCTGCCGTGGATTTTCGGCCGACGGGTTGCAGGGGCCGAGCGCAGGCGCGGGGCGATTCCACTCATCGGTCTATGGAAGATGCTCGACAATCTCCGCAGAACGCTGCTCCCGCTTGCGAGCGTCGCCGCGTTGCTGGTCGGCTGGGCGCTGCCGCTTCGTTCCGCAGCGACGTGGACCGCCTTCGTGCTTGTGACCCTGGCGCTGCCGACGCTGCCGCCGGTGCTGGTCGGGATCCTGCCACGTC
Organism: Steroidobacteraceae bacterium; assembly: GCA_041486385.1. Taxonomy (GTDB): domain Bacteria; phylum Pseudomonadota; class Gammaproteobacteria; order Steroidobacterales; family Steroidobacteraceae; genus JBGPLJ01. The sequence goes on along the minus strand of JBGPLJ010000160.1, from coordinate 7,732 downwards.
ACAGCGGCATCTCGCGGGGCAGCCATTGGCGTGCGCTCATTTCCGATGTGCGGATTGCGCTGTCCCAGGCGGGACTGCTCGTGATCTTTCTCGCGCATCAGGCCTCATTGATGGGTGACGCGATCGTGCGCACGCTGTATCGGCTGTTCGTCAGCCACCGGCATCTCCTCGAATGGATCACGGCTGCACAGGCGCAGGTCAGCAAGCGTCTCGACGTGCCCGGGTTCTATCGCAGGATGGCGGGTGCCGTGGCGATCGGGATCGCAACCCTGGTTCTCGCGTACTTCGAGCGCGTGAGCGCTCCGATCGCGGTGCCGTTCGCATGCCTCTGGATTGTGTCGCCTGCCGTGGCGCGCTGGGTGAGCCGGTCGCCGAAAGCCGCGGGCAGCCTCTCTGTCACCGACGCAGACGCGCGTACGCTCCGATTGATCGCAAGGCGCTCGTGGCGCTACTTCGAGACCTTCGTTACCGCCGCCGATCACATGTTGCCGCCGGATAACTTCCAGGAGGACCCGTCGCCGGTCATCGCTCATCGGACCTCGCCGACCAATCTCGGCCTGTATCTGCTCGCGACGGTCACCGCACGCGACTTTGGCTGGGCCGGAACACTCGAAACGGTTGAGCGACTTGCGGTGACCCTTGTTGAGATGCAGGGTCTCGAGCGATTCAAAGGCCACTTCTACAATTGGTATGGCACCGGGGACCAGCGGCCGCTCGAGCCGAAGTACGTCTCTTCGGTCGACAGCGGCAATCTCGTCGCCCATCTGATCACGCTCGCGAACGCGTGCGACGAGATGAGGGTCCGGCCCGTGCCCGGTCCGCAGCTTCTTGCCGGCATCGCGGACGCGCTGGCGCTCACGCAGGCGGCTCGTTCGAGGCTCCCGGTCGCCGATGCCAGTCTCGCGTCGCTGCGCAGCGAATTCGACGACGCGCTGATGGCGCTCGGCGCTGCGCTCGAAAGAGTCCCCGCAGCTGCAACGGAGCTTGCCGCGCATCTCGCCTTGCTCGCACCACTCGCCGCTGCCGCTGCCGCGAGCTCTCAGGCTCTGGCGGCGCAGACCAAAGCCGATGAGGCGAGCGCTGAAGTCGCAGCGTGGGCCGAGGCGACGCGTCGATCGATCGAGAGCCACCGGCGCGACCTGGCGGCCCAAACGGAACACGACATCACCTTGCTCGGCCACCGTCTCGCCAGTCTTGCGGAAGACGCGCGGACAATGGCCCGCGAGATGCGCTTCGATTTTCTTTTCGATCCGGTACGCAAGCTCCTCTCGATCGGCTATCGCGTCGTGGAGGGCAGTCTCGATCCGAGCTGCTACGACCTGCTCGCGTCAGAAGCGCGCCTCGCAAGTTTCGTCGCGATCGCCAATGGCGATATTCCCGCGCGTCACTGGTTTCGCCTGGGACGTGCGGTGACGCCGGTCGATCGAGGTGCCGCACTCGTCTCCTGGTCGGGATCGATGTTCGAGTACTTGATGCCCTCGCTCGTCATGCGATCGCCGGCGGGGAGTCTCATCGAGCAAACGAGCCGCCTCATCGCGCATCGACAGCAGGAGTACGGTGACGAACTGAACGTGCCGTGGGGCATTTCGGAGTCGGCCTACAACGCACGCGATCTGGAACTGACCTATCAGTACTCGAGCTTCGGGGTGCCGAGTCTCGGTCTCAAACGCGGGCTCGCCGCGAACATTGTCGTCGCTCCCTACGCAACAGCGCTGGCCGCGATGGTCGATCCGCATGGGGCGGCACTGAACTTCGCGCGCCTGGCCAAAGTGGCAGCCGAAGGTCGCTACGGTTTCTATGAGGCTCTCGACTACACGCCGCGGCGCCTGCCGGAGGGCCAGTCGGTTGCTATCGTGCGCGCGTACATGGCGCACCATCAGGGCATGACGATCGCCGCTCTCGGCAACACGCTGTTGCGCGGCCTGATGCGTTCGCGGTTTCACTCCGAGCCGCGGATTCAGGCAACGGAGCTTCTGCTGCAGGAACGCACGCCGCGCTATGTGGCCGCGGCTCACGAGAGAGTTGATGAGATCGGAACAGGGATGAGGTTGAACGACATCGTGCCGGCCATTTCGCGGTCGTTCGATTCTCCCTACGGCGCCACTCCGCATACCTGCCTGCTTTCCAACGGGCACTATGCCGTGATGCTCACCGTGGCGGGTTCCGGTTACAGCCGCTGGCGGGACCTTGCGGTCACCCGCTGGCGCGAGGACGCCACGCATGATGGCTGGGGCTCGTATGTATTCCTGCGCGATGTGGACAGTGGCGAGGTGTGGTCCGCGGGCCACCAGCCGACCTGCATCGAGCCCGACAGCTATGCAGTGACGTTCAACGAGGACCGCGCCGATATCCAGCGGCGCGACGGTGCCATCACGACGACATTGGATGTGGTGGTTTCGGCCGAGAGCGACGCGGAGGTGCGTCGCGTGTCCATCCTGAACACCGGCAGCCGGGTGCGCAACATCGAGCTCACGTCCTACGCTGAAATAGTGCTGGCGCCGCCGTCGGCCGACTCCGCACATCCGGCGTTTTCGAAGCTCTTCGTGCAAACCGAATACGTTCCTGAGCTCGGCGCGATTCTGGCGACGCGGCGCCGACGCTCGCCCGACGAACCGGAAGTCTGGGCGTCGCATCTCACGGTCGTCGAAGGGGAGTTGCTCGGCGAGCTCGAGCTCGAGACCGACCGCGCCAGATTCATCGGGCGCGGACGCGAGCTGCGTGCCTCGATCGCGCTGACTGAAGTCAGTGCGCTGTCCGGCACCGTCGGCACCGTGCTCGATCCGATATTCAGTCTGCGCCGCCGCGTGCGGCTCGCGCCTGGCGGCGTGGCGCGCGTGGCCTTCTGGACCGTGGTTGCGCCAACCCGTGAGGAAGTGCTCGCTCTCGCCGACAAGCATTCCGACGCGGCCGCCTTCGACCGCGCCATCACACTCGCATGGACGCAAGCGCAGGTGCAGCTCCATCATCTGGGCATCGCGCTCAACGAGGCAAACCTCTATCAGCGCCTCGCCGGCCATCTGCTCTACACCGATCCGACACTGCGAGCGTCCGCCGACGTGCTCTGTCGCGCCAGCGGCGGACAGCCGGTGCTTTGGGCGCATGGGATCTCCGGCGACCTGCCGATCCTGCTCGTGCGGATCGATGATACGGATGATCTCGATATCGTCCGCCAGTTGCTGCGAGCGTTCGAGTACTGGCGGCTGAAGCATCTGGCTGTCGACCTCGTGATCCTGAATGAGCGAGCGCCGTCGTACCAGCAGGATCTGCAGATCGCGCTGGAAACGATGATTCGCACGGAGCTGTCGCGATCTCCCATCCCCGGGAAAGCCGCGCAGGGCGGGGTGTTTCTCCTGCGCTCCGATCTCATTTCGAGCGACACGCGCGTGATGCTCCTCACCGCTGCGCGTGCCGTGCTGCTTAGCCGCCGCGGCAATCTCGCCGAACAACTCGAGCGCCTCGAAAAGTTCGTACCGGCGGTCGCGTTACACGCACCGCTGGAGATTGCGCACGACGCGGGCAACACGTCGACCGTAGTTCCCGTGCTGGAATTTTTCAACGGCTTCGGCGGCTTTTCCGCCGGGGGCCAAGAGTACGTAACGATCCTGCGCGACGGGCAGTCGACGCCCGCGCCGTGGATCAATGTCATCGCCAACCCTGCGTTCGGCTTTCAGGTGTCGGCCGAAGGCGGGGGCTACACCTGGGCTGGCAACAGCCGCGAGAATCAGCTCACGCCGTGGTCGAACGATCCCGTGCGGGACCGGCCGGGCGAGATCATCTATGTGCGCGATGATCACAGCGGTGCGCTCTGGGGTCCCACGGCTCTGCCGATCCGGCACGAGAGCGCCACGTATCTCATCCGGCATGGACGGGGCTACAGCAGCTTCGAACACACGCAGCTCGGGATTGAGCTGGAGCTCTTGCAGTTCGTGCCGCTCGATGCACCGATCAAGCTCTCGCGCCTCACGATTCGCAACATCTCGGGGCGCAGGCGGCATCTGTCAGTAACAGCCTATGTGGAATGGGTGCTCGGCACGTCGCGCAGCGCCTCGGCGCCGTTTGTATCCACGGAAATCGATACCTTTACCGGTGCCATGCTCGCACGCAATCGATGGAACGCTCCAGGCGCTCGTGTGGCGTTCATGGATCTCGGTGGCCGGCAAACGTCGTGGACGGGAGATCGCCGTGAATTCATCGGGCGCAACGGCACACTTTCGCAACCGGCGGAACTCGCGGGGCTGGGCCCTCTCTCCGGTCACGTGGGTGCCGGCCTTGATCCGTGCGGCGCACTGCAGACTTCCTTTGAGCTCGACGCGAATTCCAGCATCGAGATCGTGTGGCTTCTCGGCGAGGCGGCGACCGTGCCGGAAGCGCAAGCGCTGATCGCGCATTGGCGCTCCGCCGATCTCGAGGCGAGCTTGCGGACTGTGAGGCAGTACTGGAACGAGCTCCTCGGTGTTGTCGTCGTGAAGACGCCGGACCGGGCCTTCGACCTCATGCTGAACGGGTGGCTCCTCTATCAGACGCTCGCCTGTCGCGTGCTGGCGCGCAGCGCCTTCTATCAGGCGAGCGGCGCGTACGGCTTTCGCGATCAGCTGCAGGACACGCTGGCGCTCGTGCTAGCAAAGCCCGCGATCACTCGCGAACATCTGCTGCGCGCTGCCGGCAGGCAATTCGCCGAGGGCGACGTGCAGCATTGGTGGCTGCCGCAAACAGGCCGCGGGGTGCGCACGCGTGTTTCCGATGACCGCGCGTGGCTGTGCTACTCGGTGGCCTACTACGTCGAGGTGAGCGGTGACCGTGCGGTCCTCGATGAGATCGTTCCCTTTCTCGCGGGCCCGGTCCTGCGCGCGGACGAGGTTGAGAACTTCTTTCAGCCGGCGCCCGCGGAGGAGACGGCTTCACTCTTCGAGCACTGCGCGCGCGCGCTCGAGCAGAGCCTCGCCGTTGGCGTGCACGGGCTGCCCCTGATCGGCACCGGCGACTGGAACGACGGCATGAATCGGGTTGGCGCAGGCGGGAAGGGCGAAAGCGTCTGGCTCGGTTGGCTGCTGCATACAGTCCTCGAGAAGTTCGCAACACTCGCGGCGGCACGCGGCGAATCCTCACGGGCGGCAAACTGGAGCTCGCGCGCCAGGGACTTGGGCTTCGCTCTCGAGCGCGACGGTTGGGACGGAGGCTGGTATCGACGCGGCTATTTCGATGATGGAACGCCACTCGGTTCCGCTGCGAGCAGTGAATGCCGCATCGACTCGATCGCGCAGTCGTGGGGAGTGATCTCAGGCGCTGCGGACCCTGCGCGTGCGCGACAGGCGATGGCGGCTGTGGACCAGCATCTCATTCGCCGAGAGGCTGGCTTAAGCCTGTTGTTCACGCCGCCGTTTGACAAATCAGCCCCCGATCCCGGCTACATCAAGGGCTACCCACCCGGCGTTCGCGAGAACGGCGGCCAGTACACTCACGCCGCTCTGTGGTCCGCGATTGCGTTCGCGATGCTCGGCGATGGCGACAAGGCCACCGAAGCTTTCTCGATGCTGAATCCGATCAACCATGCGCGCACGCGCGCCGATGCCCTGCGCTACAAGGTCGAACCGTATGTAGTCGCGGCCGACGTGTACTCCGAGCCTCCACACGTCGGGCGCGGCGGATGGACCTGGTACACAGGCTCAGCGGCGTGGATGTATCGTGCGGGACTCGAATGGATTCTCGGATGCCGTGTCCGTGGCGCGACGCTTGAGCTCGATCCATGCGTGCCGAGTGCCTGGCCGCGATTCGAATTCACTCTCCGCTACCGCTCCACGCGCTACGAAATCACCGTCGAGAACCCGAGCTCAGTCAATCGGCGGTTGATCCAGCTGCAACTCGACGGCGCAGAGCTGACCGCGCAGCCCGCGCTGGTACCCCTCGTCGACGATCGCGCTACCCACCGCGTACGGGCGATTCTCGGCTAGAGACATCGATTCGTCATTCAATTCGTTCCGCGAGATACAATGCGATGCTATACGCGGAGGAATATTCACATGGCCAAGTACGTCGATGGGTTCGTCATGCCGATCCCCAAACGCAACCTGGGTGTCTATCGCAAGATGTCGCGCACGGCCGGCAAGGTCTGGCGCGAGCACGGCGCGCTCGAATACCGTGAATGCATTGCCGATGATGTGAGCTGGGGCAAGCGCACGTCGTTCCCGCGGAGCGTCAAGCTCAAGCCGAAGGAAGTCGTGTGGTTTTCGTGGATTGTCTACAAGTCGCGCCGGGACCGCGACCGCGTGAACGCCAAGGTGATGAAGGATCCGCGCCTCGCTGCGATGATGAATCCGAAGGCGATGCCGTTCGACGGCAAGCGCATGATCTTCGGCGGTTTCAAGGTGGTCGTGAGTCTGTAGCGCCAGGGATGCTCAACGACGCAAGAGCTCAACCAGCAGCGCCGCCGCGACACCGAGGGCGCCCAGCACGATGACCAGCACGCCGGCGGCGGCGCAGTCCTTCACGATGCGGATTTCGGGATGCAGCTCCCGATGCAGATGATCGGCGAGGCGCTCGATCGCGGTGTTGAATAGTTCGGCGGCGAGCACGGCGGAGCTTGCGAGAATCACGAGCGCCCACCACAGCGGTGCGGGCCGCAAGATTGCCAGCGCAATCAGGACGAGCAGCAATGCGACGGTCTGCGTCTTGAGGCTGCGCTCCGTGCGCAGACCGTGCGTGAGACCCGCGAGCGCAAAGCGCAGGCGCGTCAAGAAGGCTTGGTTCTTGTTGCTATCCATGGCAGGAGCTTCCAGTCAACCGGCTCGTTTTCAACGAAAAGCGGCGCTGTAGGTGAGCATTGCGCCGCCCTCGAGCGGCACGACCATGACGGCGGCGCGCTCGTCATTGCGATTTTCCCGATTCATCACGAAGTGCGCGGTCGCCATTCCCAACGCGGCGCCGGCGACCGTATCCGATAGCCAGTGATTGTTATGCTCGACGCGTACATAGCCTGTAGCGGTCGCCATTCCATAGCCGAGAATGCGCCGCAGCCAGCGGTACCGGTCGTTGCCCGATTCCGCGAGCACCGTGCCAATCGCAAACGCCGCTGTGACGTGCACGGAAGGAAAGGAATCACTGCCCTCGCGCCAGCGATTGGGGTCCGTCGTTTCATTGGGCCGCTCGCGGCCGGCGGCGTATTTGAGAATCAATCCCGTGGCCGAGCTCAGGCCGGCCGCCTCCAGCATCGACCACGCTTCCGATCGTCCCGCGTCATCATCAATGAGCGTTGCGTAGACCCAGGTGCCCGCGACCACTGCCGCCGCTGGAATCGCATCGGTCAAATCGTTGGAGGCTTTGCCATTCAGCGAGGCGGTCGAGCCCGACGTGAAGTGCGTGCGTACCTGCTCGTCGTAGTGATGCGCCGCGCCGATGGCGACGATGGCGCCGCCAAAGTACAGCCAGTCCCCGCGGTCCCAGTGCAGCGGGGCAACCGCATATGCCTTGGCATCGTCGAACAGTCTCCTGGGCCGGGAGACAGCATTCCCGTCGCCGGCATCGTCGGCATCCGCGACAGCTGCACACGCGAGACTCGGCGCAAGCGCTGCGATCACGATCCCGAGCGAGACAATGCGAGTCAGCATACCCTCAGAACCTTGCCTGGATTGAGAATACCTTTCGGATCCAGCGCGTGCTTCAGCGTTCGCATGAGGTCGAGCTCGACGGCACTGCGGTAGTGCTCGAGCTCGGTGACCTTGTAGCGTCCAATACCGTG